>JAYVXN010000243.1:0-5753 GCA_043785085.1 Bdellovibrionales bacterium
GTCGAAGCTTTCTCTTTTGGGTCTGAAACATATTTCATCGCGATGAGATGTTTGCCCTCACTGATACAGAGATTAATGTATGAGGCTTCTTTGATACCGTGTTGGTTTTTAATTTCTTGAATTTCATTGACGGTCTCTTCAATGGTATCGGCCATTTCAGTTACGGATGGTTTAGGTCCGCGACTTTTTAGGTTTTCAAGAAACAGGGCGAAGAGATGCTCTGAATCAGTTTGCCCACGAATCCAGTCATAGATTTCGTCAGAGAGCTTACGGCGTATAAAACGCTTAATATGTTGAAAGCCTTCAATGCCGCCGTTGTGCATGAACATAAAGTTTTTAAAATGAAACGGATGACAGTTGGCCTCAGACACTTCGCCGGTGCTCGCAGCCCGTACATGCGCAAAAATACAGGATGATTTTATTTTTTTGGCGAGATACTTCAAGTTTCGATCGTTCCACGCTGGGCGAACCGAAACAAAAAGTCCAGGTTCTTGATCAAGCTCGCGAGAATACCAGCCGACTCCGAAACCGTCGCCGTTGAGTGGTTCTTCGGATTCATGGGCAGCGACACTTTGTTTGATTAAAGAGTTCTTCGGCTGGTACAAAAGTTCATCCATAATAACGGGGTGACCTTTATAGGCGAGAAATCGACACATCCCAGTCTCCTTTGACGGCGCTTTCTTTATCTTATCTTCAGGTGACCAGCCTGCACAGCTTTGCAGGGTCGAGGTCTGGACTTACGAAGGGCTGGCATTGTCAGATACAAGGACTAGAGCTTGTTAAGTCCTTTAACGATCAGAGCGGCAGTCGCCGGATTGGTGGCAAGTGGCACATCATGCACGTCGCAAATTCGCATGAGTGATGAAATGTCGGGATCATGTGGATGCATACCCAAAGGGTCACGCAGAAAGATCACTGCATGGCACTTTCCGGTGGCAACATCTGCGGCGATTTGCGCGTCACCGCCAATGGGGCCAGACAGTTTACGTTTCACTGAGAGGCCTGCGCTGGCGACATACTTCCCGGTGGTGGCCGTGGCGATTAAATGATAGCGACGAAAAAACTCGAGATTATCTTTGATGAAAGACATCATTTCGGCTTTTTTTCCGTCGTGGGCGATGAGGGCAATCGTTTTACGCGAAGTCTTTCGTTGTTTCATGAGGTTCTCTCGTTAAAAGAGCTTATGGAGAAAATGCGATACCGTCTGGTAAGTTTTCTTGGCGCGCCTAATTGGCCGAGAAATTCGTTCGACCACTTCTTTTTCCACGTCATTAAGAGTTTTAAGAATCATATTGACGGGTGTCAGTTTGGAAAAGTCACCGGCCCCCTGGATAGTTTCAAATAATTCGATCCAATCGTCATTCAGGTAATGATCGGCTCCTAAGGTGGCATTGCGACTTTTGCCAATCTTAGCGAGGCCACGGTGACTCCATGGGCGGGCTGCCATTTTGCCCTGACTCGCCGATGACGACTCTGACGACTCTGACGCCGACAGTGGTTCTTTCTTGGTCCGTTTCTTTTTTAGATCATTGAGTCCAAGTGACATTTATTATCCTCCCATCAAACCGATAAATCGGCATTTCCTTGATTGATTTTCTCGCGGAAAGTAGATTTTTCAGATCCCACAAACCGCCAAAATTCTTTTAAAAATGCGCGAATCTCTTCAGCAGCAGCAGAGGTCGGAGCAAATTCAGGCAGAGACAAGCGCATCGCGACGGCCTCCTCACCCTGAATGCTATCGCGAATCGCAGTTTGCGAACAATGCTGTAGATTTTCAATATACCATTGGTAAATTTCAAAACTTAATTTGCGCGCTGGGCTGAGTCGTGTGGGCACAAAATAGTGCTTAAACTCAAGTTTGAGCTCCTTGGTGAATTCACTGATGAGGCAGCGAAAGGTGTTAAAATTTCGATAATTATTTATTTTACATTCAAGCGGAGACAGTAAAATGTCACAGCCAACCAACGCATTGGTGATCAAACGGTTCCAGTTTGGCGAGCAATCGAGCAAAATAACATCATATTTATTCTTCAGGGGCGTGAGAACACAATCCTTGAGCCAATATTCGCGCCGATTTCTATTGATTAAGCTTTGATCCAAAGCTACGAGCTCAGGGGTTTCAGGAATAAACTGCAATGTGGGTAACTCTGTCTCTTGAATGACTTCTTCGAGCGAAGCGTTATCTTGAAAAAAGTCAGCCAGTCCGCGCCGCGCATTCATTTTTTCAAGGGCCGCTGTCCAGTCATCTGAGTCTTCAATATCACGATCCGCACCTAAAGCTGAGCTGATATCGCCCTGCATGTCGAGTCCGATGACACAAGTCTTTAGCCCGTGAAGGGCAAACATTCGGGCCATATTCAGAGTTAAAGACGATTTTAAAACGCCGCCCTTGGTGACAAAAATCGCTATGGTCAAGGGAGCAGAGGTCTTTTTCATAAACCCAATTTGCTGGCCCACCTCGGGCATTTCTTCACACGACCAAGACTTCAGCCTTCGTCCACCGCTTTTTGCGCCGGCTTTTGCGCCGGCTTTTGAATAGACAGGCAGCTGCTTGGTTTTGAGAATTTGCTCGACTGGCGTGTCATTTCCGAAAATGTGGAGTGCTTTTTGGAGATTGTAGAATCCCATGATATCTCACCTCATTTTTGCGTAAACCCACTTCAACAAGAATTACGAAGCAATGCAAATTGTATTTCGAGATCGAGGAGCGCATTAGGGATTGTGTTGATTTGCGACGCAGCGAAAACTACTTTTTAGCGCCTTCAGAAGAAAGGTCTATCGAAGTGGCAGAGAGTAAAAAGGAATTTTTTTCGATAAAGGATTTTTCAAATTCGCGAAATCGCTTGTAGTGGCTTTCATTTTCTAATTGCGACTTAATCGAGGTCAGCGAGGCGAATTCGGCGGAGCGCATTTTCTCGATACCTTCAGCCTCATATTGAGGATTGATTCGTTCACGTAACGCTCGTAGCCGATCAACAAGTTCTATTTCTGAAGCGACGAACGAAACAATCATATTTTCATCGAGCTTCAAATCTTCAACAAAAAACCGGTTCAAAGAAAGAATCCACTTTTCTTTGATTTCATTATTGAGCTTAAACGAGACGTAGTCTTTTTTATAGAGAACGTTGTCGGTGTAATTTTGATAATAGTTTTCAGTTTGTTGCGGGTTATATTTTGGTTGATTGGCGCGGTCTGCGGCCAGTTTTTCAACATAGAGATCTGAGCCAGTTTTGACCGGAAAGACAAAGTGCGAAAGATGATTTTTTACGGACTTCAGCGCCTCTGGAAATAATAAATAAATGACGGCAAAGACGACGACAACCGCGGCGGCCGAATACTGCTTGATTTTTAATTTTCTGGTGGCGCTTTGCACGTCATGGTCATACTGAATGATGGTTTGCAATTCGCTCGCAGCCTTCGGCATGACGCTGTCGCCGGTCATGACTCGGGTGACGATCTCGCGCAGATTTTGTGTTTGACTCTGCAGTGCGGGCGGCAAAGGTTGGCCGTTGAACGCTTCATGAATTGGTGGAATCAGAAAAATCTCAAGCTGCCGAGCAATTTCATTCATGTGATGGCGCTTTGCCAACTTCATTTGCCGTTCGTCTGCGATTTTGCGCTCTTTGGCCTCATTCACTTCAGTTAGGCGCATTTTCAGGATTTCTTCTTCTTCCTGCCGAAGGCGCGCTTCGTGATCGATACGGGCCTTCTCGCGAAGTTCTTTGGCTTCTTTGGCGGCGGTCATACGCACGTCTTGCAGTTCTTTTTCAGCGAGTGCTTTCTGGTGAGCCATTTCACGCTCGACTCCTGATCGTTGCTTTTGGATGTCTTGCTCAGTCGACTCATGCTGCTTTTTAATCTCCTCAAGACGCTGATTTGCATCTTGAGTTTTGTTTAAAGCCAGTTTCATGTCTTTTTCAATTTGGGCCTGTTCACCACGGGCCTTCTCAATTTCTTCGCGAATCTTTTTGATTTCATCTTCGTAAAAGTTTTTCGTGCGCTGAGCTTCTTGATATTCAAGTTTCAGCTGTTCAGTTTCGAGCGTGATTTTAGCTGATTCGCCACGCATCTCTGTAACGCCTTTTTCAATTTCTTTATAATCCAGTTCTGCAGCGGCTCTTTGTTTGAGGAACGTTTCTTTATCCGAATTGATTCGTGCTATCTCAAGATCCGCTCGTTTGAACAACTGCTCGCGTTCTAGTTCTGCCTTTTGTGCCGCTTCTTTCAAGATTCCTGCGGCCTTTTCAACGGCATCTGTCTGGATTGCCTCAGCCTTGTGTTTGGCCGTGGCCGCAATGTCGATGGCTTCGCTTTCGGCTTGTTTCATGAATTGGGTGATTTTTAGCTTTGCATCGACTTTAGCCCGCTCGTGTTCACGAGTGGCTTCTTCGCGGATCTTTGCCGACGTCGCGCGCGCCTCGTGCAGTAGGCTCTCGGCTTTGGCCTCTACTTCGCTGAGCCGATCGCCGACGCGTTTTTTTGACTCGTTTAAAATTCGATCGGACGTGGCGTCGGCCTTTTGCAAGGTTTCCGAAGCTTTAGAGTGCGCCTTATCGATGATGACACTGGCTTCGGTCTGCGCATCTAATTTGACATTACTAACGGACAAACGCGCATCACTTAAAATTTTCTCAGATTCTTCCCGCGCTTGCGTCAGCATTTGCGTTGCGACGTCTCGTGCGCTTTCGAGCGCTTTCTCGCCTTCTTCGTGCGCCTTCGCCTTCGCTTCATTGGCCCATTCAGATTGTTTGGCAATGACTGTGTTTTTAGCATCAATGATTATTTGTTCTGCTTGCCGATTGGCGCGGGCGATGATTTCAGTCGGCACTGGTTCTTTTGGCATTTCAATAGCAAGAGAAACATGGCGCGGCGGCGCTGTTTGCGGAGCAGCCACCTCGGGGGTTTCAATTGAAGGAACTGGCGGCAAATCTGGCTCTGACTCAGGCTCGATATTACGGGCGTTGTGAGTGGGAATGACGGCTCGGGGTTTTTGCGGATTTTGCGCAATCGACATGGTCACAGAACTAATTTTTGCGGCGGCGACTGAGCTTTGCACAAGTTCAAGAGTCATTTTGCCGCCGCCGCGCCCGAGGTAGACACTTTCGCCCACTTGGTAAGCATAGGCGGCATGGGCTCGCAGAGGTTCTTGCTCAACGGTGGTTCCGTTAGCAGAGCCTAAATCAATGAGTAAAAGGTGTCGGCCCGTAACTTGAACCTTCAAATGTAAACGGCTGATGGCTGATAAATTAACGCGCACATCGGCCTCGGAGGAACGGCCGATGGTAAAGGTCTCCTTATCGATCGTGTGGCTCGTCTCGACTCCCTCAGGAGAGGTTATACGAATGAGGCAAACATGTCCGCCTTGGATCATTTTCCTATCTGAGCTCCCTAGGATGCGTTCTTGGTTTTGCGAACCTGGTCGAGGTCCCGCGAACGTTTATTTTTATTTAACTCATGATTGAGCGAAGCTTCGGCCAACGCCTCAATCGGATCGCGGTGCTCGTTAAACTCAGGAAGTCCCTGCGGAACATCATTTGAGTTTGAGCGGTTCCAAAGAATATCTAAAGCGCGCTCGAAGCGATCCACCATCTGCACATAGAGCTTTTCAGGAGGAAATACCGTGTTGTTAATGCTCATGCAAACTGAACAGATAATACCAACAACCGAGGTATGCATTGAATAAGCAATATGGGCCAAAAACTGGTCCATGGTGCGTTTTGTTTGCTCCATATCGGCGAGATTCATATTACCCA
>JAYVXN010000244.1:0-5746 GCA_043785085.1 Bdellovibrionales bacterium
TTTTTTGAGCGCCATAAGTTTTAGGTTGAATCGCGAAGCACTATTTTGAGAAACTGTCTTCGCAATTGCCAGTGAATATGCATTGCATCAGAATTGTGAGCCGGGAAACCTCTTAAAATAAGACGAATAAGACGAATAAGACGAATAAGACGAATAAGACGAATAAGAGGGCTGATAAAGATTGCCAAGCGACAAATGACTTAAATAGGTGCTATAGGTGGGGATTGTGATGAAACCGAAGAATTTCAAAGAATTTTGGCCGTTCTATGTCAATGAACATAAAGATCCACGCAATCGGCGTTTACATGTTTTTGGCACGACAGTGGGGCTGATTTCTTTAGCGACTGCCGTGTTTTTCCGGCAGCCGCAATGGATTTTATTTGCCTTGGTTTTCGGATATGGCTGCGCTTGGGTGGGACATTTCGTTCTTGAGAAGAATCGCCCGGCCACTTTTTCGTATCCGTTTTATAGTTTTATGGGCGATGCTAAACTTTGGTTTTTGACCGTACGGGGCAAAATGGACGCCGAAATTGCGCGCTTGAATTCACGACCGCATCAACCCTAGTACTCTGACAGGAAAGTTTGTCGCTGTTGTGCTCGGTCTTTTGACTCAGCCCTTCGTTGGTCGTCGTCCAGTTAGCGCCGTTGGCTAGCCGTTCCTCCTCCCGCCTCGGTCTGATTCAAAATCCACGTCGCAAAACAGCTACAAACTTTCCTGTCAGAGTACTAGAACCGAACCGAGTGATGAACCCATTTTAAATGTTGGAAAAATTTTCGTGATACTCGGCAAGGCCAATCGTTTACTGACGATTTCAGCCAAGACGTTGCGAAAGTCGGTAGTAACGGCTAAATCGGCGTGTTCAAATAACTGTTCGTTTGCTAAGCCCGGCCATTTTCCAAAAACTTGGCCACCGTTGACTTGCTCACCGAACACCATCATCACATTGCCGTGGCCATGATCCGTGCCCTGATTGCCATTTTCTTTTAAGCGTCGTCCGAATTCACTCATGACAACCACGGTGACACGTTTTCCAGGTGATTGGCTGGAAGACGTGTTGAGATCTTGAGTAAAAGCAAAGAGCCCTTGCGCCAATTGCCCGAAGAGATTGTTGAGCGTTCCTTCTTGATTTTTATGCGTATCCCAGCCGCCAAGGTCAATGGTCAAAATGCGAGCACCCAGATCGGCTTTGATCGGCTGTGCGCTGAGCTGCAAGCGATTGCCGATCTCGCCTTTGGGATATTGCGCCCCATTTTCAGTTTTGTAATTTTTGGTGATTTGCTCACCACTCAGGCGATCAATGATGTGCAGGGAGTTCTTCGCAAAGTCTTTCATCCAGCTTTTGCCGTGATGCCGAGCGCGCCCAAGAGCACCGAGGAGCTTTTAAGAAAAATTCGCCGATTGATTTTGGTCATATGTGCCATTATTCAATTCACGTCTGACGATGGCAAGCAGACAAAGTCCTTGAATTGGTGAAACCTTTTTAGAGTCGGCACTCTCGAGCAACAGAGGGCTGGTCTTTTCCGCCACGGCTTGTTTGGATTGCCTTTTCTTCTGGTTTTTCGTTAACCTTATGACTAAAGTCCGGTAGCGAGGTGAATTCATGAAGCGCATGAAATGGTTTGCTCTAGGGTTGATGACTCTCATCAACCTACTCAATTACATGGAACGAGCGACTTTTGCGGCTTTGTTGCCGGCGATGAAAGCAGAGCTGCATTTCACCGACAGTGAATTTGGTATTCTCGGGTCAGCCTTTATTTGGAGTTTCGCGGCGCTCTCTTTGGTATTTGGTTTTTATGGGGACCGGATTTCACGAACGCGCCTGGTAGCCGCCGGTGCCGCAGTCTGGAGCCTGATGGCGATGGTCACCGGCCGCATTTCTGGGTTTACTGAGCAGCTGGCGACACGGGTGAGTGTCGGTGCGGGTGAATCGGCCTACACCGTCGTCGCGCCCTCTTTGATTGCCGATTATTTTTCGAAAAAACTCCGCGCCAAGGTTTTTGGCCTGTATTCGGCGGCTGTCCCGGTTGGCTATGCGCTCGGCTACTTATTGAGCGGCCTGCTTGAACCGCAAATCGGCTGGCGCCACGTCTACATCGTGGTCGGAGTTCCCGGACTGTTTTTAGCGGCGGTGATGTTTTTTCTGCCGGAACCGGCCCGCGGAGGTCATGAAGAGAAACCACATCAGATCCTGCCTTTTCAAGAGAGTCTCCGAGAGCTTTTTGCCAATGGGGCTTTTTTGTGCACGATTCTTGGTTATGCCGTTTACACTTTTGTGGTCGGAGGGATGGCTTTTTGGATGCCGACTTATCTCGTCCGGCATTTTGCGGTGGGTCTCCAGGAAGCCAATACGGTCTTTGGCGGCGTCACTGTCGTTGGCGGAATTCTCGGAACACTTTTAGGGGGCTTGCTTGCTGACCGCCTAGAAAGGCGCACTGGAAATGGCTATATGAAGACGTGTATTTTGGGTGTGTCGCTGGCGATTCCACTCTTGATTTTCAGTTTCTTTTTTCACGAGTTTCATGCTTACGCGGTGGTTTTATTTTTTATTGAAATGGCACTTTTCATGTGTATCAGTCCGCTTGATTCAGCCGTTATGAGTTTTGTTCGGCCTGAAATTCGCGCAACCGCCATGGCCTTAAACCTTTTTGCGCTTCGTTGTTTTGGTGATGGTCTTTCACGTGCCTTAATCGGCAAGGTTTCTGATGTCTATGGATTACAGACGGCTGTTTATTCGTTTCCGTTTGTTTTGGCTGTGGCGGGCAGCATCTGGTTCCTTGGCCTGGTGCTTTATTGGATGCCAATGAGCTGGCCCAGTCGTGCCTTTGCAATTCCGCGCTTTCAGGCGCATCGTGGCTTTTGGCGAGGTGGTGCGCAGGAAAACACTTTGGCTGCGTTTCGGGCGGCACGCTCGGAAGGGGCACAGATGACCGAGCTTGATGTGCAATTAAGCCTGGATTTGGTACCGGTCGTGTTTCATGACAAAGATCTGCTGCGCTTACGCGAGTTAAAAAAAGATGTGCGTGAATTAACAGCCGCCGAGTTAAAAACTGTGGCGGATGTGCCAAGTCTTCAGGAGGTTCTTCTTGATCCGCTGGTACCTGGATTTTTGAATATTGAATTAAAGAGTGCTGAAACCATCAATGCCGAGCTTGAGCATGCGGTGGCCCAAGTTATAGAGATGACGGCAAGCCAAGAGCGGATTTTATTTTCAAGTTTCAATCCTCTCTCACTTCGACGTATTTCGCGGTTTTTACCCAATGTACCGCGGGCCCTACTGGTCACTGAAGAAAACGATCCTAAAAATAAAATCTATTTAAAGAAAATGTTTTTTGGGGCTATGGCGCGGGCGCATTTGATACATCCGGATCAACAGATGGTGACTCCGAAACGGCTGCGGTCCTGGAAGCTTCGCGGGCTCAAAGTGGTGGTTTGGACCGTGAACGACCCGGTTCGCTTGCAGGAGCTGCAAGCGCTGCCGATTGATGGGATTATTTCGGATCGGTTTATTTCTTAACCTAATGCCCGAACCGACTCTGCCATAAATCCTGATAAATTCGGCCCCAGATTTTGTATCCGGTTTGTCCAAGGCTTTCTGAGAGCTTCTCACTCAGACGTTTTTTAGTATGATAGTTCACCTTATAAACGTCACTGGTTTTGGCTTTTTCAACGAGATAATCATCGCTGGTCTGAATTTTATCAACCAATTTTAGGTTTAAAGCCTGACTGCCGTACCAATATTCACCGGTAGCCACATGCTCTAGTTTCAAGCCGGGGCGGTGTTCTTCAACAAATCCTTTGAAAAGCTCATGGGTTTCTTGAATTTGTTGTTTGAATTTTTCCATTCCCTGGGGCGTGATTTCGCCGAAAATACTGACGGTGCGTTTATATTCGCCCGCCGTGACTTCGCGGTATTCAATATCGTGTTTACCGAGGAGGCGGTTGATGTTCGGCACAGATGCGACCACGCCAATGGAGCCGACGATGGCAAAGGGGGCAGCAAGAATTTGATCCGCCACACAGGCCATGAGATAACCGCCACTTGCCGCGATTTTATCAACACAGACAGTGAGTTTGATTTTCTGATCACGCAAGCGCTTTAATTGCGAGGCCGCAAGGCCATAGTGGCTGACCATTCCGCCGGGGCTTTCCAGACGCAAGACGACTTCATCTTGAACGGTGGCGACCGATAAGACCGCCGTGATTTCATCGCGCATATTATCGGTATCTGAAGCTTTAATGTCGCCTTCAAAATCCAAAACATAGACGCGAGCTCGATCATCTTGCGGTTTTTTCTTTTTTTCTCTTTTTTGCTCAGCTTTAAATTGTTTTTTCGACAATATCTGGCTTTGCAAAAGCGCTTTCATCAGGTGAAAACGCTCATTGAGTTTTTCGACTTCCAGCTGCGCGCGGAGGCGGCTACGACTGAGGGACATAAACACAAAGCCGAGCACGACTAAGATCGCAACAACAATTAAGACAGTTTTCGAGGCAAAAAGCCCCAATTGAAATAGAAATTCCATAGCTCAGATCTTGGTCCAGTCAGCAGGTGAAGTCAATTTCGGTGCAATGAGGCAATCCTCATTTTCTTGCTATTTATGCCGATAAAGGAGGTATGAAGGATTACGTGCGCTTGGCGCTAGTCATTATCTGTTTTTCGCTGCTTCTTGTAAGTGGCAAACGTGTCTCGGCAGGTCTGAGCGATGAGCAGCGCTTTGCCCGAGAACTGAGCGAGCTTGAAGAGCGCAAACAAGATTTCGAACGGCGCCGAAAGCGGGACAAAGAATTGGACGCTCAGCGAGAGGCTGGTGCCGAAGCCGTGAAGCGACGACGGGCCAAAGAAGACGAGCAGGTTGAAGAAGCGCGCCAGGCCTTTATTCGGCATCGCGATGCTCAACCGGCGAGCCAAGAAGACCGCCTTGAAGCTGCCTTTAATTTGCTTCGGCAAAAAGAAGATGAGCAATTGGAAATGGCGCGCCAGCGCTATGTGCAAAGTCGCAATCGCCGCACTCGGGTGCTGGAGCATGGGGCGGTGATCGATGAAAACCAGGAATATGATATTTACTATTCTGACGACGACAACGTCGGCGACCATCCTGATGCGCAAGGTGGTCCCGGCGAAAGGTCTGGAAAGTAAAATGACAGGGTTTATTTCCCCAATGAATCAGCGCAGAATAGAAGGGGGAAGTATTAAACAGGGAGCAACGACGTCTTAATTATGGGCGCGATGAACGACAACTATGTTTGACAACCAACTAAACGCGGCCTTTCTCTTATTGGTGGTTTACCAGGTAAAGCACTTCCTGGCCGATTTTCCGTTGCAGCGTCAGTATATGCTAAAGAAAGTGAGTCCCAAATGGGATTTTCTTTTACCGCTTTCAGTTCATTGCGGCGTTCATGCCATCCTCACGCTCGGCATCACACTTTTAATTAAGCCACAGCTGTGGTGGCTAGCTATTGTCGATTTCTGCGTTCATTTTGTCATGGATCGAATCAAAGCCGGACCGAAATATCTCGGCCGTTACAATGATGTTACGAAAACGCCATTTTGGCTCGCCATGGGTCTCGATCAAATGGTGCATCATCTCACCCATATCTATATTGTTTGGGTCCTGGTCACGCACGTTTAAGGTCGGTCAGCTCTGGCCGTCACCGCCTTCATCATTGCCAAAAGCTCCTCGCGGTACTTGCCTTGCTCAACAAACATGGCATTCACATGTCCGGGAGTGCTGTGTTTCCAGAAGTATT
>JAYVXN010000245.1:0-1676 GCA_043785085.1 Bdellovibrionales bacterium
TTTGGCAAAATCCCCGCCTGTAAAATCAAGGTGCGCATGCTCGGCAGCCTCGATCAACTCCTTTAGAACGTCATCAGAGTTGGCCTGTCCCTCTTCACGAGTCGACTCCTCACCGACATCGAGCAAATCGTCGAGGGCGTGATGCGACTCCCAGAAATGATGAAGGTTGTAATCTCCATCGTGATTGTGGGTCGAGAGTCGAGCGACGATTGAATTTTTCATGGGCTCCTCCGTTAGATGTCGCGAGCACAATGGCTCTTAATCTATTAAACTCCCAAATATTTGATACAGAAATAGACAGTCAGACTTCTTAGCTGTCTCCTAAGACCTGGAAGGCTCCCAATTGAATTGATGAAATTTTGCGGAGAGCGAGTTTGCAGTTACGATCACGATTGGCTGAGATGAAATCCATTGCAAGTCGTCTAATGCAGCTGGGCCACTTAGATGAAAAGAATTGTCAAAAAGATGAAGAGTCCCACAAGAGTCCCGGCCCGTGGTGCGTGGCCGGGTCTTGAAATGAAAATTTAAACTTGAAATGCGACTGTTTGCAGGTTTGGTTGCGATTCGACAAAGCTTCTGAGCATCCAGGCGTTTTTCTCGTGAATGTGCATGCGCTCGGTTAAAAGGTCGATGGTGGCTTCGTCACTCGCCTTTTCCACCACAGGAAGCATTTTTCGCGCGGTCCGAACAACGGTCTCATGACCCACAATAAGTAGCTGGATCATGTCAGTTGCAGCTGGCACTCCGATGGTTTCTTTTATCTCAGTTAGTTTTCCGAATTCTGCGTAAGAGGCTGGAGCCACAAAACCCAAAGCTCGAATACGTTCAGCAATTTCATCAACAGCTTCGGCGAGCTCTTGATATTCTTGTTCGAACATCTGATGCAGGGGCTGAAACATCGGTCCAGTGACATTCCAATGAAAATTATGGGTTTTTAAATAGAGCGTATAAGTGTCAGCTAAAAGATGGCTGAGGCCCTCGGCAATGGCCTTTCGATCAACTTCTGCAATTCCGATATTTACGGTCGCCATTTGAATACTCCTTAAGGTTGATTTTATTTCTTCATGGGGATCTTTCTTGCGGCTCTTTCTTGCGGTTCTTTCTTGCGGCTCTATTAGAGTGGAGATTCTGGCGCCGAGGCAATTTAAGTTATAGTAACAGTTCGCTCCACTTAAATCTAAATTAACCTGATGTTGCCCAGAGAATGGAAACAGGGCGATAATTCATGAGGAAAACACATAGTTTCATTGCATTTATATGAAGATTCGATAGCATTTCGAAAACGAATTCATCAAGGAGCTCTCATGAAAAATCCAATGACCCAACGTTTACTCGTTTCACTCTTTACGATCGCCGCTCTCGGCGTGGCTCAATCGGCCAAGGCCGACACCTACAATGTTGATCCCGTTCACTCAAGCGTCAACTTTGAAATTCGCCATATTTTTTCAAAAGTGCGCGGAAATTTCAGCGAATTTGAAGGCACCCTGGATTGGGATGAGAAAAAGCCCGAAGTTTCGAAAGTTGATTTTAAAATCATGACTAAATCAATCAATACCGGAAATAAAAAACGCGAAGAGCATCTACAAAGCCCCGACTTCTTTGACGTTGCAAAATTTCCTGAGATCACTTTTAAAAGCAAAAAAGTCACTCCTGCTGGAAAAGGTAAATTCAAAATC
>JAYVXN010000246.1:0-17393 GCA_043785085.1 Bdellovibrionales bacterium
TTAGAAGAGACGCTAACGCTTCACCGTTTGGGATTGTTTGAAAAATTAGGTCAAAGTTTTAAGACTACGAATTGCATTGAGAACGTGAATAAACAACTCGCTACCAAGACCGACAGAGTAGACCGATGGCAAAATAGTAATCAACGTCAACGTTGGGTTGCAACGGCGCTACTAGTGATCGAGCCGCGGCTGCAGAAAGTGAAAGGTCACAAGCATTTAACAGACCTGCGCACGGCAATGAAGGAGCTCGCCGAAGCCAAAAAACAAACAAAAGGCATATGCAAATTAGCGAGTGTGTCATGATTCAATATCAACTAGAAAAAAACTTGCGCCATGCCGGCTGATTCATCTGATGACCAAAATCTTTCAAATCTGCTGGTGGAGCTCTTTAGCCGGTCTTGATGAGCGACTTCGGGAGTGCCTTGGAGCGTTGATGCACCTTCCAAATATCGACAGAGTGTTGAAGGTTGAGCCAAAACTCAGGGCTCATTGAAAATGCCGCTGCAAACTTGACTGCTAGTTCCGGGGTGACGGCCGTGTGACCCTTGATCACGCGATTCACAGTTTTAATGTCCACTCCAATGTGATCAGCAAATGCTTTTTGAGTGAGGCCCAGAGGTTTTAAGAACTCCTCAATTAGCATTTCCCCTGGGTGAACAGGATTTTTGATCATACGGTTTTTCATAAAACTCCATTCATTCAATGATAATCAATTGCATCAACTTCTAACGGCCCCTGAGCGCTCGAGGGCCACTTAAAGATCACACGCCATTGACCATTCACACGAATACTGTGATAGCCCAGAAGATCATTTTTTAAAGCTTCAAGCTGATTTCCAGGAGGAGCTTTTAAATCTGAAATTTTTTGAGCTGCGTTGAGTGCTGCAAGCTTTCGCCTTACGATCTTGCCAACATTAGACCAACCGGCCCCACGTGGAATCTTTTCATCAAAGAAAAAATCGGCAAGACTCTTATTCGCGAAGGACTGGATCATAATCTAAATTCCATATTACCACCTCGTGGGTTACCACGCAATGGTAATAATAACGAATTACAAATACAACATCAATACTTCTAAAATCGATACCATATCGAAATAAAGGGATTTCACGGTTAACTGGTTTCATGATGTTTCCTAAAGATTGCGGTACAGATCCCCCACAAGGACACTCACAAGGTGCCTTACTAGTTCCTAATAAGTACATAGCAAGTCCCTAGCATTTTTTTCGATTCAGCCGTGGCCGATTGTGCTTTAAAATCAAGCTGATCCTTAAATCGAGGCACAACGAAAAAGCCTATTTCTATACCCTGTATTTACAAATTTCTGTAAAGGGTGCCCTTCGAGACGCCGAGAGTGTGCCGTCATCTTGCAAGACTTTGCCCCGAATCACAGAAATGCGTCGATTTTCAATCGTTCCATCAACGACACCAGTCCCGTGCCAGCAGAGCCATCGCCGAAACTCCAATTGTAGGCTGCAATTGAGCCATCCTGGACAGCGAACGAATCTCTGACGGCACTGGTTTTTCCTGAATTAGGAGAGTATTTTTTTGGGCCGAAAAAGTTAGTGTCGAGAAAAACGGGTGAAGTAGCATGAGTCAAATTAGGAAGAAAGGTGAAAGCGAGAACTAACAAAATTAAATGACTACCTGATCTTAAGCCTCGCATGATCATAAACCTCCAACGTCCTACAAAAACATCTTTGTCAAGTCGATCAGAGGCCAATGGCTCAAGATGAGACGCTGACACTTCAAACAAACTAGATAGAATGCTTTACCGATACCAGACCTTCGGTTTGGTTTAGCGACCACTTGAGGAGAGTTTGATGGTTTCCAAAAAATAAAAAAACAGGGATTGTTTTAGGTTGAATATGAGACAGAGAAAAATAATCTCACTTTAATTAAGTTCAAGCCGCAAAGAAATGCGCGCCTAATTCACCAAATTCAATTGAATACATTTCAAGAAAAGGCGCCTGAAATCCGACGTTTTTCAAAACACCCGACTCAACACTTTCCACCAGCAATCGCCCGCGCAGCCGAGACAAATTCCGACGGCAGCATGACGATCGTGGTGGTATTCTGATCAGCGCCAACTTCAGTGATCATTTGCATGCGTCGCAATTCTAAAGCCATCGGGCTCTCAGACATCATCTTGGCGGCCTCCAAAAGTTTTTGGGCGGCCTCTTTCTCAGCCTCAGCCTTGACGATCCGGGCACGTTTCTCTCGGATAGCTTCTGCTTCTTGCGCCATGACCCTTTGCATTTGCTCGGGCATTTCGACATCTTTCATTTCGACCATCTCAACTTTAATGCCCCATTTGCTAGTCGCCTCTTCAACGATGCTTTTGAGCAGGACATTGATTTTATCCCGCTCTTTTAAGACTTCATCGAGCATATGTTGGCCAATGATATTTCTGAGGCCCGTTAAGGCCATCGCGTAAACAGCAGTCCGGTAATTCTCAACTTCGACCACGGCTTTGAGCGGATCGGTAATCCGGTACCAGAGAACCGCATTCACTTTCACTGTGACGCTATCTCGGGTGATTGTTTCTTGCTGCTCTATATTCACCGTGACGGTTCGCAGATCCAGTTTTTTCTGCCACTCTAAAATTGGCAGCAGGTAATAGATTCCAGGACCCCGAGCGCCAACCAGGCGGCCTAGACGGAAAACCACACCTTTTTCGTATTCCTGAGCAATTCGAATTCCACTTAACAGAAACACGACCAAAACCAAAACTAGCAATGTTGAAAAATCCATAGGCTACTCCTAACGAGTTAGTGATGTTGAATAATGCTACGGGAGCCGATCAAGATAGTCAAAAATGATTTAATCAGGAATCAACGGCCACGCGGTTTTCTCAACTAGCCACTTGTCAATTGGCAATTGCTTCACTTGCTCTCTGGTCTCTTCACGAATCTTGATATCCTTCCAGGTAGGATTTTCGGCTTTGAGCTTCAGTGCGATATCCGTCAGCGCACTTCCTCTGACATTCTCGTGCCAAATTTTTCCACCCAAACCAAGAGTTTTTGCCAAACCCCAATCGGCATCCCAGAAATCATACTCAATATACCGCGTGAGATTGGGTCCCATTTCTTCTAAGACAATCGTGCCATCGCTGGATTTGAGATAATTGCCATCTTTTTCCTGATAGCGATAGATCTTCATTTTCGCTGTCGGTTGCACCGCCATGTACAACATGGAATAAATGATTTTTTTAGTAAAAATCACGGGCGGCGGCTGTTCAAAATAAACCTGCCAGCGGTTTGCTGCGATCGGCGTAAGTTTGGACTCAAGAAAACCTGGAAAAAAATCTTTGAATTGACCGGCATCCTCAATCACGGCTTCTACGCGTTGCAAAGGAGCTTGCACCCACATCATCTGCAACATGCCGATGTAAAGAGGATTATCGGGAGTGGAAAAGCACTGAATTTTTAGGGGTTCTGAGAAACTTTTTTCGCTTATCCCTGTCGGTGGCCAATGCTTAAGCAGCCGTATGATTTGCTCGGTGTATGGGGTTTTGACGCCACCAAGATCTGTGTCCAGAGGCAAGTCAGTCTTTTTATCTGTCTGTGCGAAGCAAAGTGAAAATGAGAAAAGAATAAAAAGCTTGAGCATCATTTAAACTTAAAAGGAGAAGGCTGTGCCGACAAGTCAAATGTGCGATGGGCTAAAAGAAAGAAAACGAGGTCACTAAGGCTTCGTTTTTCAGCAAGCAAACTACAGAACGACAAATGTCATAGAGACGACATAAGAATGACCCCATTTATCAGTCGCCACCACTGACGGAGTGATTTGGCAGTTTTGTGCAGTCCAACCATGCCAAAAGCTGTGGGCCGCAATGACGACATCTTGGCCATTCTGGCTATAAATCATCGCATTGCCTTGACGGTGGAGCGTGCCGACTGCCGGAACGAAATTTGCCGACTCAGTGTCAATCGACGGCGGCGCCATGGGATTGCCACCTTGAACATTGAACTGCACTCCGATTTGAATGCCATAGGTGCCATTGTTCAGCTGGACAAAATTCAAAATCGTGCCGTTTAGGTCATTATTGCCACGGACGGTCTGTGTTTCAGGAGAAACAGGCACACTCTCAAAGGCCGAAGCAATTGATCCAACGGCCAGTAAACAAATAAAAGTTGATGCGAAAAGATTTAATTTCATAATGATGAACTCCTTGGTTAAAGTGCATCGTTTTATCAAAAACGAAAAATCCAAGCAACTGGGGTTGATTAAATCTGATATTTTTGACGCGTAAGCGGTGGGATCCTATGGAGGTTTCTACACAATGGCGGTATTGCGTTTTGAATCACGCGAAAGCTGAATCACTACATCTGGCTTGGGTCGGGTGTTGCATTTGGATCAGCTGAATTCACATTGGGATCTTGCGTGACTGCGGCCGGATCGACAACTGCCCCCACTGCAGGCGCTACTTGCCGCCGAAACTAGAGACTGCAGATAAACAATATCTAAGCTCGCATTACCCCATTCGGCGCGAATACAGTTAAATCCCTGAGCGCGTGCGGTTTGCATGTCAAAGGCGCTCTCACATTCGAGATCGCCTCATGTCTCACTTTGAGGCAGGACCTCAGCGGCCCAACCAACTAGACATGCAGACCCACCGGACGATCACTGCTGTTGTTGCGGTTGCGATGAAAACTTGCACTCAAACTCTGATGAAGCTGCGAGAATTCATTGGGCAAATGCCCGGAGAGTTTTTCAAAAAACTCTCCCTGCAACTGCAACTCATTGACCCATTTGTCCTGATCTAATGACATCAGCTGCCCAAAATGCGCAGGAGTCATATCGGTTAAGCCAGTCCAATTCAGATCACTAAATTGCGGCATAAAGCCAAGTGGAGTTTCAACGGCGCTGATGCTTCCTTGAACACGTTCGACAATCCATTTCAGCACACGCGTGTTTTCGCCGTAACCCGGCCACATAAACTTGCCTTGTTCATCTTTGCGAAACCAATTCACCACAAAGATTTTTGGCGCGCGGCTCCCCGCCTGGCGGCCGATATTAATCCAGTGCTTGAAATACTCACCCATGTGATAGCCGCAAAAAGGCAACATCGCCATCGGATCACGGCGCACTTGACCCACAGCTCCTGTTGCAGCCGCTGTCGTTTCTGAGCCTGTGGTTGCAGCTAAATAAACTCCGGCCTCCCAAGTCTTCGCTTCATTGATCAGCGGAATCGTGTCAGCGCGACGGCCACCGAAAATCATCGCTGAAATCGGCACACCGGCGGGATCTTCCCACTCTTGACCAATCGACGGACACTGGGAGGCTGGTGCGGTAAAGCGCGCATTCGGATGGGCCGCTGGCCTGCCGCACTCAGGGGTCCACGGCTGACCTTGCCAATCCGTCAAGTGCTTTGGCAGAGTCTCGGTCATGCGCTCCCACCACACATCGCCTTCAGGAGTTAAAGCGACGTTCGTAAAAATCGTATTTTTAGCAATGGTCAGCATCGCATTGGGATTGGTTTTCATCGAGGTGCCAGGAGCGACACCAAAAAATCCGGCTTCTGGATTGATGGCGCGTAACTCCCCGTCTGGACCTGGCTTGAGCCAAGCGATGTCGTCACCAATCGTAGTGATCTTCCAATCGCTCATTTCTTTGGGCGGAATCAACATCGCAAAATTAGTTTTGCCACAAGCACTCGGAAAAGCGGCGGTGACATAGGTCTTATCCCCTTTCGGCGACTCGACCCCGAGAATCAGCATATGTTCAGCCAACCAGCCCTCATCGCGACCCATGGTCGAGGCGATGCGTAGGGCAAAACATTTTTTTCCTAAAAGCGCATTGCCGCCGTAGCCCGAACCAAATGACCAAATCATGCGCTCTTCTGGAAAATGCGAGATGTATTTAATTTCTTTATTGCACGGCCAGCGCGAATCTTTTTGCCCAGGCTCGAGCGGCTGCCCGACCGAGTGAACACAGCGGACAAAGGAGCCGCTTGCACCGAGCAGGTCTAAAACCCTGCGCCCCATTCGTGTCATGATTTTCATATTCACGACCACATAAGGCGAATCGCTGACCTCTATACCAATTTGTGAAATCGGCGAACCCAAGGGGCCCATGCTAAACGGAATCACATACATCGTGCGCCCACGCATGCACCCATCATAGAGATGAGTCATGGTTTGTTTCATTTCACCTGGCTCAACCCAGTTATTGGTTGGGCCGGCATCTTCGCGGCGAGCACTGCAAATATAGGTGCGGTCTTCAACGCGGGCGACATCATTTGGATCAGAGAGTGCGAGGTAACTGTTCGGTCGAAGTTTTGGATTTAATTTTGTGAGCATGCCGCTCTGGCACATCTCATTGCAGAGTGCCTCGTATTCAGATTCTGAGCCGTCGCACCAGTAAACTCGTTCTGGTTTACAAAGGGTGGCCATTTCCTGAACCCAGCGATTCAATTCCTGATGTTCGCAACCCGTGTAAGATGGTGACTGCGTGCTGAACATATTCAAAGGATCCCCCTCCATTTGATAAGTTGCCCAAAACATAAGATGTAATGTGATGGAGTTCCAGAAAATAAAAAGCCACATGGGTGTGGCTTTTTCGTAACGAGCTAGCGCAATGTGGCGCTAGTTTATTTAATTACGGCGATTTTTTGGCAGCGCATTGCCGACGTCTTGACCGCAAACCACACCGTTGACGACAAAAAATCCCGATTCATGACTTCCTGATGGAGCCATATGAACCCAATGCAAAATCGCGCCATCTGGACTTGGCGGATACGGACCGGCTTGGGTTTTCGCGGTGATATAATCGCCGCACGCTTCAACAACATCGCCGGCTTTCATCGCAGGCACAGTGCCAAAGCCTTCGTTATAAATGACTTCAATTGTATCAGTTGGACCAGCGCCAATTTGCACCTCGAGATGGTGGTGGCCTGAATGGTCCGGAAAAGCCTGGAGTAAATGACCAAGAACATGGCCTCGGCTATGAAACTGATCTTGAGTGGTGGTCTTCCATTGCAGCACTAATTCATTGTTGACGGGCAATACCTGCCCGGCGGCCATACAAACTGGAACGGCAGATTGTGCAAAAGAGTTGATAGAAAAAAAAAGACCCAATACGAACATTGGTAGTAGCTTCACGAAACTTCCCCCGAAATTTGGTTGAGCGAACATTTAAAATTGCCTTTGTCGTGGCGAACCTAGCCGCCCGCCTGCAAATACACAACTGCTTTCTTTTTTGGCAGTGAATTTGAAAATAAAATACCCGTACGAAAGTACTTTAGACTTTAGGCGATCGACCCCACAGACTTAATGCCGAGTCAGAACGGCCGTGCCCAAAATCTATGTAGGTTCGCGGTTTAGGGCCTTTTTTAAGCTCCCCTGTTTAAACTATATTTTAATAAAAACAGGTCATTAGGATTTTTTTGAGAAGCCCGGTTTACAGAATGGCGAACTATGAAAATATTATGTACCGGCTGGTTTTTACACGATGGTCGCCCTCGACGCCGCCTGAAGCCTAGTCCTTGCCGCGCGTCGGTTTGACGTTTTAGCACCGCCGATTTGTCGTCGGATCGAGTCGCGGCAAGGACTAGTTCTCAGTCAAGTTGATCTGCTGCCGACGCTCCGGCCAAATCTCGCTATTAAAATGATTTTTCAAGAGGGCTCGGTGTGCCGGTGATCCGAGTCGGGCATATTCCGTTTCAGGAACTAGACCAATTTGCTGCTCTCGAGTTAAGCTATCTAGCCAAGAGTCGCATTCAAACGTGCACAACTCCGCTTCGAGAGATTTCTGTTTTTCAAGCTCTTCGCGTTTACGCTTCATATACGCCTTCAGGCCGCGTTCTTCCGCAGACTCGTAATTATCCGGCGGGGCGTAGGGAATTCCTTTCCTGAGCACGCCCATGAAGTAATTTAGGGGGCTCCCACGAATCGACTGGCGTTTATTATTTTCAACGAGGTCAAAAGCAAAAAAGTGAATCGCATCCTGGACCTGTTCCGGCGTGAGTAGGCGCTGCAGAGCGATTTGTTTCAAATGGGCTTCGCTAAAACCAATATCGCCCAAAGGTGAAAAATCAATGACGGCAAAACTTGAATCGAACTCCCCGCTAGTAGTTGTAGAAAGAACATTTAAATTTCCACTACTACTACTAGAGGCGTTTGTGTCGGTTTGGGTGTCGGTACTGTGTCGGTACTTTTGCTCATTTTGTGTCGGTACTGTGTCGGTACTACGTGGTGTTTGCACCAGCGCGCGGGCCATTTTTTTCACGATTATTTCCGGCAAAATGATTTCGACAAAAGCGCCCGGTCCTTTAATAGGAGCATTGATTTGCATGAGGCCATAATCGCGCAGGCGTTTGGCAGTTGTTCGAACACTTCCCATTGGAATTCCAGTATTTAGCGCAAGCGACTCATAGGTGATACGAAAGGTCTCTGAGCCAGCACTGATGCAACAGCGGCAACAATAATCAATCAACTTTAATTGCAAACCTCGCAATAAATGGAGGCGAGCTTCGAGCATCTCGGGATGGGCGAAGTTTGTGTCGGTATTGTGTCGGTACTCAACTAAAATTTGTGTCGGATTGGGTGTCGGTTCTTTGTCGGTACTGTGTCGGTATTGTGTCGGTACTGTGTCGGTACTTCTTTGGTCTGGAGAGGAGTTTTCAATTTGTGTCGGTATTGTGTCGGCACTAGGGATTGCAGCACGACTATTTTGCTTATGATTTGTGTCGGCTCTGTGTCGGTATTCTGATTCAAGATTCTCTGAAGTTTGTGTCGGTATTGTGTCGCTACTGACCTGCGGATTTATTTTTTTCTGATTTAAATTTGTGTCGGTATTGTGTCGGCTCTGTCCCCGCACAGAAGTCCTGGTTTGTGTCGACTCTGTGTCGGTACTTTCCTGCGACTTCGCACTCTCCTCAAATCTATTAATAGCTTGAGAAGTTTTCCGTGTCGGTACTGTGTCGGTACTTGTGTGGGAATTAATACTGACGACAGCAGTATTTGTGTCGGTACTGTGTCGGCTCTCTGGGGTTGTAGCTCTTTTACTTTGTGTCGGTACTGTGTCGGTACTTGCGCTCGATGGTGAGGCGGTTTGCTTGTGATTTGTGTCGGTACTGTGTCGGCTCTCAGGCTTTGTGGCTCGTTTAGTTTGTGTCGGTATTGTGTCGGTACCTTTATCGGTCGTCGGAGACTGTCCTATTTTGATATTTCGGGTAGCAACGCTAGGGGATGCATCGACACTTGTCTGAGAGGCGTTTAGAGCGCCAGACACCGCATTAGGACTTTGAGCGGGAGCACTGACTTGCGGCGGGGTTGCCACGACTTCTGTCGCGACATCGGGCTCAACATTCGGCAGAGGAGTACTGGACAAATCACTTGAAGAAGACCCAGATAGGTCCTCGCCATGCACAGTCCAGGGCCTGAGTTTCTTCTTATTGAGAAACTTCTGAGCGGCCTTTCCTTTTAGGATGTCGTTAATGTCAGCCATCGAAAGCCTAGTTATCCTTATGTGCGTAAGCCAAGAATGTCTCTTGCCAACACGTCCAAATCTTCTTTTGCCGGAGTTTTCTTTTTCGGCATTTCAAAAACGCTCATGCCCTTGTCTGTCGCATTTGGAATTTCGGCATTTTCGCGGATGTAACAAGAAATCAAATATTGCGGATACTGTGTCTGAAGTTTTAGAAGCTGATCTACCGAGAGTTTTTTTCTGGCGTCATAACGGTTCAGCAAAATTTTGATATCAAAATTCGCATTCATCGATTTTTTAACTTCTTGCAACTCGACAATCGTCTTCACAACTCCGTCGACGCCGTAGCGATCAGGAGCTGCCGGAACGATAATCAAATCACTGGCGCAGACGGCTCCGGTATTCACTCCAGAGAAGCCAGGGGCGCAATCGATGATGATGTAGTCATATTCATTTCGAATCGGCTCAAGGTAAGTTGAGATGATTTTCTGCAGAGGAAACTTTCTGAAGTTCTGCACAATGATGCTCTCAAGCACCGAGTTGTTCAGATTCGATGGAATCAAATGCAGAGTATTGGTGATCGGCTTGATGATCTCGCGAATATCAGTGACATCACCACTGAGGAGATTGGCCCATACCGGAACTTCTTCAGAGACAAAATTAATGGCCGTCTGATCGTTGGTAAAACCCAGTGAGAGATGACCCTGCATATCAAGATCGATCATTAAAACCTTGGCACCATACATATTGGCGCGTATGCCCAGAGAGTAGGCGAGGGAGGTTTTGCCAACGCCACCCTTACAGCACTGAAAGGAGATCACATGATGCTGATACTGGATTCCCTTGCCCTCAAAGAGTTTGCGGACATCGGGTGATGGTACGATGTATCCTTTTGTCGGATGCTTAATCCCAATATTCTCTTTTTTTAAGCGTTGATAAACTCCTTGTGGAGAGATTCCTAAGACATCTGCCAACTCAAGAGCATTTAAAGAATATTCAAAATTTTCCGGATGCGACATTCTCAACTCCGTTTAATAAAAACGCCTATTTTCCAACATTCATTAAAGTAAGTCGGCTTGGCTTTGTAAATAAAATTAGCTGGAACTGGACCAAGTGCGTTGTGTTCATTCATTTGCGTCTTTAGGTCATAAGCGACAAACTGCCGCATCTTTAATCACTGTCTTTTGAAACATAAGAATTTTTCGCGGTCTGCTGATCAAACAGGCAGTTTTCTTAAGTCTCAATTCGTTTTCAAGTGCTCAGTCGATGGCGTAAAAAATTTGGTGTTCTCTCCCAGAGGGCCTACACTGAAAGTCATTCTTCAATCAGGCATTGTGTCGATGAGCATTATTCAAAAATCTGCAGGGTTTTCTGGACCGATTGTGGGCTTAAAGGGTCAGGCGCGTCTTGTGGCCCGTTTACAAGAACTCGGATTTATTCAAGGAGAGATCGTGACTTTAAAAGGCACGGCCCCCATGGGCGATCCATTCATTGTACAAATTCGCGGCACCACGCTGGCGCTTCGTCGTCAGGAGGCTGAGTGCATTCTCGTTTAAATGAAAAAGTGGTCGCTCTCGTCGGCTCACCGAATTCAGGAAAAACCACTCTCTATAATTGGCTGACGGGGGCAAAGTTCAAAACGGTCAATTATCCCGGATCAACCGTTGAATATGCGATTGGTTCAGTTCATCAGCGGTACGGATCCTCCTTTCAAGTCATGGACACCCCCGGAACCTACAGCCTGGTCCCGCGCTCACCAGACGAAGCCATCACAGTGGAGGCGATCTTTCGGCATCGCTCCTTTGGTGCGGCAGCCTTAGTGGTTGCAGTCGTCGATGCGACCCAGATGACGCGCGGACTTTTGCTTACGCACCAGTTGAAGAAAGCTGGCTTTCGAGTCGTCGTCGCTTTGACGATGCAGGATTTGCTCGTTGAACGAGGCGAGACCATTCGGCTCGAGCAAATGACCAAGCAATTGGGCTGCCCGATTGTTGTGATCAATGGGCGTTTAGGTGGGGGAGTGCAGGAGCTCACCAACCTCGTCCAAGAGAAACTCGCTCTTGAGCCCGTTTCCCTTGAGCCGATTTTCATGAATTGGACGGCAGACGACACTGAGCGGGCGATTCGCGAGAATGCGAAATTGCTGACCCAGGTGTTGGAAAAACATGCCTCTCCCGAACAAGAAAAGCACAATGCGCAAATGCGCACTGAGCGGCTGGATCGGTGGCTCTTGCATCCTGTCTGGGGACTGGCGTTTTTCTTTTTGCTCATGGCTACTTTGTTTACCTCAATTTTTTGGGTGGCGCGACCCTTGATGGGTCTCATCGATTTTGCGGCCGGCTGGTCGAGCAGTCATTTGCTGGCGTTGAGCCCGCATTCTCTTTGGGCTAGTTTTTTGGCCAATGGCATGGTCGCAAGCTTTGGCGCAGTTTTAGTTTTCGTACCGCAGATTTTTATTCTCTTTGCCGGCATCGTGATGCTTGAGGATTCAGGATACCTGGCACGGTCAGCGACGATTGTGGATCGGCCGTTTTCGGCGTTAGGGCTCAATGGCCGCTCGTTTGTGCCACTGCTATCGGCCTATGCTTGTGCCGTACCGGCAATGATGGCAGCCAGAACCATCACCAGTCGCCGTGAGAGATGGCTGACCCTTTTTGTGATTCCTTTGATGTCCTGTAGTGCGAGGCTTCCGGTATATGCGTTACTACTCACGTTTTTAATTCGTGGCGGAGCCGCTTGGAAAAGCGGTTTGCTGCTGGCGAGTTTTTATTTTGCTTCCATGTTCGTTGGTGCTCTGGCCTCCGCCGTGGCAACACGATTTTTGAAAAAAGATGAGGACTCGCATTTTATGTTGGAGCTGCCGATTTACCGGAAGCCTCTCCTCAAAAATGTGCTGCACTCCGCACTTCATCGGACTTCGGCCTATTTGCGACGGGCAGGGCCAACGATTTTTGTCTTTTCACTCCTGATTTGGATTGCGACCACCTTTCCGAATTACAATTTGGAAGATCAAACCGCACGCCTTCAGCAAAGTTATGCCGCAAAAATCGGCCGCGTGCTGGAGCCAGTTTTTCATCCGATGGGCGGGGATTGGCGTGTCGGGGTTGGGCTGATTTCAGCGTTTGCAGCGCGTGAGGTTTTTGTTTCGAGTATGGCCATTGTCTTTAACGTGACCGAAAAAGAAGAATCGTCCTTGCAGAATTCACTGATTCAAAAGATGGATGAGGCCAAGCAAAGTGATGGCTATCCGCTCTTTACGTTGTCATCGGTGGTCGGGCTCGTGATCTTTTTTATGATTGCCATGCAATGTCTGTCGACTTTTTCGATGGCGGTGCGCGAGTCGGGGAGTTGGGGCTTTGCGATTTTTCAGCTGATCGTCTTTAACTTGGTGGCCTACATTTGTGCGGTGGCGGCAGTTCAGGGTTTGCGAGCCTTGGGATTTGCTTAAAAAAATGGCCTCCAGATGAGGAGGCCATTCTCGGGTTCAATGAATTACGGAGTTGCCGGACAAGGCTGATTTTTCTGATCAACGTTGCCTACTGGCGTTGGTCCTGGGCTTGCGCCTGGAAGCGGCGTTGGTCCAGGGGTTGCGCCTGTGCTGGGCTGAGCCGGATAGTTCTGATCAATATAGGCGGCGGTTGCCTGCAGATCGAGAACGCGTCCACCGTAGAGGTAGTTGGTTAAACCGCTCACCACGCGAGAGGACTTTTTGAAAATATCCTCTACTTGCGCCGGGGTCGGATTGTAGCCGTTCGCTCGCATCATATAGATGAGATAGGCTGCTCCACCTGCAGTCACGGGTGTGGCCATGGAAGTTCCGCTCATGCGGCCATAGTTGTTTCCAGGCAAAGTCGAAAGTACGCCGACGCCAGCTCTGGAGTTCTCGGCACCGGGTGCGCCGATTTCAACCATCGTCGGACTATAGTTTGAAAACGTGCTCAGCTGATCATCGACGTCGATTGAGCCAACTGTCATCATGCCATCATAATCAACACCATAAGAGCCGGGAGAAATGAAATAATTTGGACCGAGTTCGACATTGGAATTTCCAGCTGCCGCAAATACGGTGACACCTTTTGAAATCGCATAGGCAATCGCCGATCGATAAGCTGCTGAATCACCTGGGCCACCGATGCTCATGTTAATGACGCTGGCACCATTGTCAGCCGCATAACGAATCGCATTCTCTGTGTCAGAATCGTTGGCGCCATTGCTTGAGCCAAACACATTCAGGGCCATGATCTTCACGCCCGTCCCCATCACACCGCTTCCGCCAACGCCATTACCCGAGCGAGCGGCCGCGAGACCTGCGACGTGCGTGCCATGTTGGTTGCCGGTGCCTTTCACCTGCGGACTAGGAATATTGCTGGCGAAATTATAACCGTAAACGTCATCGATATAGCCGTTCTTATCATCATCGATTCCGTTGGCGGGGATTTCTCCGGGATTGACCCAAAGATTCGGGCTCAGGTCTTCGTGATTCAAATCAATGCCCGTGTCAATAATTGCAATCACGACATCTTTCGGCGTGGATTTGCGAGCGGCAAGGGCGGCGTAACCCTCAGAGGCATGAATATTGGTCAAATGGGCTTGTTGTGGTACCAACGGATCATTCGGAAGGCTATCGGCCTTGGCGAGATGAGCATTGGCAAGGCCAACTAAACAGGAATCATTTGTAACGGCGGTCCAGAGTTCGGCGTAGTTGGTGTCTTTGCTCATTTTAAATCGGTACGAGCGCACGCCCCCAGGCGTCTGCAGGCCGTCGAGCTGAATGGTGGAACTGATCGCTCCGGGTTGAGAACAGCTGTCTTTGACCAATGCTGTGAGTTCTCGGCCCGCCTTTATGAGGGTTGACTGCGCGTCCTGTGGTGCGGCAGTGGAAGAAGGTTGATTGGGATCAATTGAGATCTGGAGTTTTCCTTGATCAGCAAAGATATCTGCGACTTTTTGTGCAGGAGCCGTACATTGTGCGGCCACAGGGCTGCTTGACGCTTCGCCACCCTTTTGGCAAGCGGCGAGGGTTGATAGGCATAGGCCCGCTAGAATCATTCGTTTCATCGTTCCCTCCGTGGTCGATGCAAAAAAATTTAATCAAAACTCACGTTTTCATAACGTTTTTGAGTACCAGACGTATAGCGATGATCGTGTAACTTCGGAAGCATAAATTTTCATACCGATCATCAGTTGCTTTTAAATCGCAGTAGAGACCACGTCGTCAAGAAAATCAGGTCAAAGGTCAAGGAATCGCAACATTAGGAAAGCCGTCACCAGAGCTGATTTGCGTCGAATTAAATGAAATTTCACTTAGAGAAAACCAAAGCATTCTCCGAGAATTCAAAAATAATTTGCCAGCGTTAAATAAATTGAGGTGATTTACGGTGGGGCAATTGGGCACATAAAAACGGCTCTGGCTTTGCTGTCATCGATTCCTGCATTTTGCCTGGCATGCCCTAGTGTCAATGCCTCCTTATTGCGGGAAGGCAGGCGACGTTTAGATTTTTGGCTTGAGTCAGGCCTTTAATTCGCGGCTGGAGCGCCGCCGCTGGCCTCATTTAAGTCAGCTGGCGCCGAGAGCAGGGCGTTCTGCGCAAACCAATTGCGCACTTTTTGAACAGCTTGGGCTTGAGTCATAGTCCCGGCTTTCATCGCAATGCAAATATCATTTTCGAGAACGTCTTTTTTATGGGCCTCTGCAATCGGCTGCGGCCACAAATTGCCAATATTATTAGAGCCACCCGCGCAGAGGGGAATGAGATGGTCAAATTCATAATTGGGCCACTCTGATTCAGGAATTCCGCCGTAATTCTTGGCGACTTCTTGCTTTTCGGGAAAACCAATATTGCGGTTACAGCGCGGAACTTGTTCGTTGTAAAAGAGGCCTGAGAAATCTGCATCGGTGGTCTGGCAGAGAACCCCAGGAGTCAGAGTCGGATTAGGTGTCGTAGCCGCAATTCCCACTGCGCAGTTTGCCAAAATCAATAAGGCTAAAAGTGTTTTCGTCATGGCTCATTCCCTCACGAAAAAGAAAAAGTTGGGCCGATAATGCCAGACATAAATGCGAAGACAAAAAGAATTTTCTTATGCCTGACATAAGGAGCTTGTAGCTCAATTTAATAAGCTATGACCATGGTTTAGAGAGAAATTGTAAATAATTTACGGCGTTATGAGTTATTCATGCGGTAAATATTAAAATGCGCAGTGTGCAGAGCTAACCGACTCCTGACTTGACCTGAAAAACGGGACTGAGAGACGGCGAAACTGGCGGCCATATGGTTTTGTTTACCCATGAGATTTCGTGATATAAAATAGCGATGAAAAAACTGGTAATTTTTGATTGTGACGGCGTTTTAGTCGACAGCGAACACCTTGCACTGTCTTCGGCTCCCCATGCAAAGCTGGGAGCCTATTCTGAGAGTAATTCCGTCGTAACTGCATGAATCGCTCGGGACTCCTCATTTGCGGTCTCATCATTTTGGGCCGAGGTGGAATTTTGTCCATAAATCAAGTTTTGCAGTTCTGCCTTGCTGATGCGGCCTTGCAGAGCTGCGGCGGCTTCATCTACTGGAAAAATCGAAGCCAAAGTTTGCAGCTGACGAGGGCCGCGGATGCGAACGGTATTATAGGGGTTATTGAGTCCCATGAGCTTTCGAAACGGTTGTACGCCGTCAGATCCGCCTTCAAGCTCAAGTCGTGAAAATGCGTCAAACCAATAATGACCGGCCTTTGCGCCTTTTGGGCCGACAATCTTTGGATCAAGTCCCTCTGAAAAAATATTTCCATCACCGGTGGCAATGCCATAATAACACTGGCCAGTTGCACACTTCATCACCAGGGCACATCCCAAGCCCATACCCAACCACAGGCGAGCGGCGGCAACGCCATCGGCACCGAGAGACATATTCATCAAAGCCTCTGCCGGAGTGATGATGTCGCCAGTGGCTTCGAGATAAACCCGGTCGCGAATTCCTAATTTTTTTAAGATCGCATCGACGGTCATGATGGCGGTGGTGATATTCAGGCTCGTATTGTCCATGAGCGGCGCATTGCCTGATCCAGGCAGGCGCACATAGCCGGCACCATCGAGTTGCAGATGATCGGGAAGGGCATCCGCATCGCGCAAGTATTCGAGCATATCATAGACTTCACCGGCCTGGCCGACGGCGAATTTCAGTGAGACTGACTTTCTCGTCACGAGTTTTGTGGCCACAATCGCAGTGGCAAGACTTTGCACATTGTCCCACTCGACACTCAGTTCAGGTGCTTCGACGGCTTTGCCTGGTTGAATCCGGCGTAAGAAGGCGGGGATAGCGCCAATTTTATTGCCGTTCACTTTCGCACCTTTTTTAGCAGCTTGTTTTAATTTAAATTGGGTTCCGGCATAAAACGGATTTTTTGCCCATCTGGCAATCGTGGCGAGATCAAGACGGTTATCGTTGGTGCGTGCACCATTCAAGGCAGGACCGAGTTGTCCGATGATTTGCGCTTTATTGATGTCTTCTTGGGTGAAGTCTTTAAAAAGGGTGTCGCGGTCTTCCATGATGCGCTCGACGGTTCTCTCGATTTCCGCCTGATGGAGAGTACCTTCTTTAATCATGCCGTTGGCAAGAGCATATTGCGTGACGGCCGAAGTGAGTTCATCTTTGCTGATTGCGGGATCCAGCAGCGCCATGTGAAACGACGGACCACCTTCACCGGTATTAAAAGTGTAGCGCACGCCCTCTTTGGCCATTTTGATATGAATGTAAAGAAGTGATAAGATCGCGTTGGCGGACAGCTGTGGATAGCTCATTCCAGAAAGTGAAATCATATGACTGACCTGATAGGGCTCAATCGCAACTTTTTCTCCGCCCGGTAAAATTAAATCATTGCCGACTTTTCGAGTCGAGGCACGAAAGACCTCAACTTCCTGATCCGATGGAGACGCGATTTTCGAGAGAACTGTCACTAATCCTTCGAGTGCAT
>JAYVXN010000247.1:0-5695 GCA_043785085.1 Bdellovibrionales bacterium
AGCCGCACAAATACCTTGCCGGCGCATAATGGGCGATCAAATCCTCGGCTTGTCGGAACGTGATGCTTCGAACCGCCATCAGCATCACGGCGCCCAAAAGTTCTCGGTAGCGCGGCTGTGGGCCACAATCGACACGAACCTTCGAGGCTCGAATATGGTGCGCGGTCAGAATGAGATCCGGCCAATCGTTCGAATCCGTGAGAACCACCAACTCGTGCTGGTCGCTGATTGCGATCTCTGTGTTTTTTGATTGGATGCCGTCGAAAAAACCCGTTTGCCCAGGGCTGGCCATAATGAAAGTCCCTTCGAATGATGATTGTCAGCGGTGAGGTCACCGCGCAAGAATCATTTTTCTCCAGGGAAACTGCAAGAACTAAACAGAGATTATGCTGCCCGTCTCCGAACTACCTCTAAATAAGTCCAGATAAGACATGGATCAGATCTTGAAGCCTACGCTCATTTTCGATGAGCGCTAAAAAATCAAAATCAAGCAGCTGTGCAAGGGGCTTTTGCGCGCCGCTTAAGCGCAAGTAAAACCCCGTCGTCACTTCGCGAAAGCGCGGATTGAGTTGAAATGAGATTTTCGCTAGGGCCTTGAGCACTTTACTTTGTTTCATGGTTGGCGTCAGACTCGCTAAACGCAGGATTCGTTGAAAGGCTTTTTCCTCAAGATGGTTTGCTAAGAAGTTGGCGTGCAAGTAAGAATAAAGCATAAATTTTCGAAAACCCACTTCACCGAACTCACTCATGGCGTTTTTAAGGTTGGTGCGATCCGAAAACATACAAATGTAGGAATTCCATTCCAGAAAAATCCGGTGCACGTCATCAGCGGCCTCGACCACAGACAGAAGCTCACTGGTATTGGCAAAAGATTCTTCAATCAAAATGCGCAAAACGCCAATCGGCTCAGCGACTTTGGCTGGTTCAGCAAAAATCCGTTTTGCGTGCTGTCTTGCGACCGCATGGCAAGTTTCATGAAACAAATGGTTTTTTTTCAAATTGTCGCAGACTTCATCCCAAAGTGCTCCGCCTTTGATGCGTTTTTCAACTGAGCGCAAGACAGTGACGTTATCCATGTAGGGGATTTTTTTATCAGCGAGAATCATATCTAGCTGGCTTAAGGGGAGAGCGAGATAGAAATCATTTCGATCTAAGCTAAATTTAAAGCCCTCACGCAGGGCGAGCTTGCGAAGTTTTGAAAAGCTTCGATTATTCGCCATGAGATAATCATCACCAAAATTTTCAATTAAACCATCGCTGGCGTGAACTTTGTCATTTTGCTCAAGCAGGCGGGCAAGGTTCACAGACATATCCCGGGGTTGATGACATTTAATGTTGAGCAACCTCAGCCACATCTAATTGGACCAACTCAGCTTGAGCTGGAGTAATGAGCCTTCGTTGCAGCGCTTGATCGCGCAACTGGGCGCGGAATTTCGGGTGCGCCACATTGATTAAAGCTAAGACTCGCTGAGATTCTGAACGACCGATCAGCGTGGCAATACCGTACTCGGTCACCACATGGGTGACGCTCTCATGGGGAGTCGTCACCATGCCGCCATAGGTGTCTAAGACGATGGTGGAGAGCTCACCATTTTTCGCCGTCGAGCGAATGGCGATGATGGCTTTTCCTCCAGCTGAACGCGCGGCCCCTGACATGAATTCCACTTGGCCACCGGGGCTCGAGATGCGCACGCCATCAGCACCGTGCGTGGCGTTCGTGTCGCCGCGCAAATTTACCTGAAGGGCCGTGTTGATCGCATGGAAGCCCGGAAATTTTGAAATCGTTCCTGGATCATTAACTTCTTCCGTCGGTATAAATTTAATTTTTTGGTGATAATTTGGTAACTCCATATACATATTGCCTGAGCCGTAGGCGAATCCGGCTTTGACTTCATTGACTAGACCGAATTTCACCAGATCAAAAAGCGGATCACCGAACATTTCAGTCCAAACCTTCAAATCGTTGCGACGAGCATTGCGAAGACCATTCGGGACGCCGTCAAAGACGTTACCAATGCCCATTTGTAAGTAGGCGCTGCTCGGAACAATTGCTCCAATGTATTTTCCGATTTCCGCTTCAACTGGAGTAAGCGGAACTTTCGGCGGCCCCGCCAAGGCGGCACGGCTTTCAAATTTCGCGGTGATTTGCTCATCGGTCAGAAAGTTATCGCCTTGCATATTTGGCACGGTCGGATTGACTTCGGCGATCACCTTTATGTCCGGTCGATCTTTGATGATCGTCATAATCATGTCGTTGTTCGGCCCGAGGCTATAGCGCCCTTGTGCATCTTTGGGAGCCACGCGCACGATGATCGCATCATAGTGAAATTCCACTTGTTCTGGGTCCCGCACCAAACGGGTGAAGTCCGAAAGATATCCTGGCACGACATCGGCGCGGCCTTGTTTGTAGGCTTTACGTAAGTTTCCGCCCAAAAACAAAGCATGCACGCGGAATTTTCCGCCTTTAACTTCTAAACCCTTATTGATTGTCGCTTCGCTGACACCATTGACGAGCATGTGTACGTCATAGCCTTTATCGGTCGATGCGGCATTTTGCACAATGGCGGCAATCCCTTCAGGTGAAGCTCCGGCTGCGATCGGTACGAAAATTTTCGCGCCATCAGGAATCATCTTAATGGCTTTCATGATATCGCTGTCAGGAGGATATTCGAGTCCGCGCACGACCAGCGGCAAAGCCGTCTTCGGAATATCGGAAATGAGATTCTCGCCCTTGCGAAAATAATCATAACCCTCATTGCCTTTAACAAAAACCACTAATCCGACATGGCGGTCGTTTGCGGCATGGATCAGCCGGCGCAGAATTTCAAAGTGCGCACTGGCTCGGGCGATTCCTAACTGCGAAAACATGAACTGGCGACTTTCGTCATCCACTCCTTTTTGGGTTTTACCGAGCTCAATTCCGCTCAGCCATGCCACGCAGTTGGTTGATTTACAAAAGCCGCGCTCATCGGGATGATCCAAAAAGTATTTGACGTTGTCGATTTCGGGCTTGCTGAGTCCTAAAAGATGCGAGTAACCATAGACGGGAACGCCCTGATGCAAGCGGGTGACGACCCATTGTTGCCACCAATTATCACGTGTTAAGTCTTTTTTTCCCCAACGGTAAATATGATCGGCGCCACCTTTGGTCGGGCGTAAGACTCCGGTGACATATTCTTTTTCGTTTAAATTGCCATCAACTTTCTCGTAAGAAAATTCAAGCGGCAAAGTGCCTTTGGTCTTTTGGCCTAGCTCTTGATCTAAATTGAATTTATTAAGGTAATCGTCGACCAGCTCTTGATTATCGGCATCGATTGCCACGAAGACGCGCTTGACTCGTCTTTGTTCTGGACCGAGTTCAAAAGTTTTAACTGGAAGCTGATGAGCTTCGGCAAAGTCCAAAAGACTTAAGAGCAATTCAGCCGATGTCTCAAAGCTGGTGTACTCCGCAATATTGTCGCGAATCTTTTTGATTTCAGCGCGATCAATCGCCCGATTTTCTTTTATTTTCGCTAAGGTTGTGACTTCGTGAAACTGTTCAACACAGAGACCCGGATTGTTGGCGTGAGCCCGAGGAGAAGCGGGACCACCGCCCAAGAGCAAAGAAATAGCAATAACTGTCAGCAGGGCAGAGCCTAAACCCTGCCGGATTCGTGAGTTAACCTTCATATACGGGCCTCATTTGGTTAAGTTCGATCAAGCTCCTATACAAGATTGGCGCCAAGACTGAGCTTGCGTTTATCGGCTTTTGAACGCTGGCACTGCGCCTAAGAATTTGACGAAGCGACGCATTTTGCGGCTTTTTTGATTTTCGCGTGACTGTTTGATCTGTTGCATTGATTTGATCGCGGCATAAACGCTGCACAGTGATGCCGTGTCAGGAGAGCTAATGATGGCCGTTCGTTTTTTGAGTTTACTGATTCTACTAATGATCCCAAATTGGCTTCAGGCCCAGTGTCTGAATCAATTCCGGTTTTCCATTCGCAGCGACAATCAGCGAGTGCAAGCGGCTCGCCAAAATGCTCTTAAACCTGATGAAATCAATTACCGAATTGAAGGGGCCGAAAATCCAGAGACGATTATCTTAATTCATGGTCTTGGCAGTCGGCTTGAAACTTGGACTGATACGGTCGCGGTTTTAAAGAAAAAATACCGGGTCATCACTTATGATCAGCGCGGCCATGGCCAGAGTGTGGCGCGCGGTGAGGACTATTCGACTTATCAGATGAGTGAAGATTTAAAGTCTCTTGCCGATCATCTGCACTTGCGAAAATTTCATATCATTGGCCACTCACTCGGAGCCCGCACGGCGATGCGCTTTGCTGATTTGCATCCCGAAATGGTGCGCTCAATGATTCTCGAAGATATGGACATGCAAAAACGCCAAGATGATTCACCAGAGAAAACCGCTAAACATTTGAAGTATGGACGAGCCCTGGCAAAAATGAAGTCGTACTATCCCTCAATCAATGCAGCGATCGAAGAACTTAAAATTCTTTTTGATGGCAGTGCCGAGCGAGCGCGCCGTTATATTTATCGTATGGGCCGCATTGAAGACGACGCTGAACGTGATGACACGTACTCTGGACCGGTTTGGTTTTCTCGGCCAGAAGTGATCGCTTATTTTGGTTTTCAAGGCAATACCGATGATTTTGGCTCAGTCGTGCAGCGTTTGCGGATGCCGAAATTGTTTTTACGCGCCAATCCTGAGTGGAGCCCATTTTTTGATGACGCAGGAGTTGCACATCTGCGCCAAAATGCCACGAATTATGTGATAGTGCCGATGATGGAAGCGGATCACACCATTCATCAGCCGCGGACATTTCCGGAATTCATTGATCAAGTCGGTCGCTTTTTAAAAGGCGTTAACGGTTTTGACACCAATCGTGAGGCACCACCACGCGGGTGATCTCTTCGGCCGTCATCACCAGAAAATCCGGTGAAATCGTCAGCCGCAGTTTTTGCTGGCGAAGCGATGCCGGGGCAATCAGTTGAATTTGTCCGTAACCCTCAGTATCGGTTTGTGTGACACCTTGTATTCGCCCTAGGCTCCATTTGACGCGATTAGAGTTGATGGCATAAAGATCGTCTTTTGAAACGGCGTTTACGGTTTCTTCTGTCGAGCGGCACTGCAAGCGAAATTGAATGATGATAAAATACTGAGTTTGGCAGTCGTGGCTTGACGAATATCCATAGCCGACATCACAAGTGTGAAAGCTTTTTTCCGCGTAGCCGAGATTGTCGATCGGACGTTCAAGCCGCAACGCTCTCTTTAAGCCAAGTAAATCAATGGGTCGACTCTCTGAAGTTTTACCGGATCTAGCGACGGGTGCAGTGGTCGTCGTTTCTACATCGGGAGAGGGGAGAGTGACTGAGGTGGGCGTCGTGGTGCAACCGAAAAAAAACCAACTCAACAAGACGAAAAATAGCCGTTTTATCAGTTGCCGCAAAATCAGCCTCCTTCGAGCTCAAACAGTGATCTTGCTGACGTGAGACAAAGTCTCGCTTTGCTTAGTCAGTTTATATCTCAGTTGATATCTCAGTTGATATCTCAGTATACACCTCATTTTACATGAGGAGAGGCCGAATCGGGCAATGGAATCAGAACTTCAGACACTGGTCTAGGTCTTCAACGAGCACCTGAGTCAAATCGTAATCCTGGCCCATCGGAGCTACTGCATCTGAGAAGCTGTGA
>JAYVXN010000248.1:0-5687 GCA_043785085.1 Bdellovibrionales bacterium
GATATTGATATCAAAAATATCCATCTCTTCTTTACGAATCAGGTAAAGGAGCAGGCCCAGCGGCCCTTCAAATTTATGTAGATGGACAAGATAACTCAAAACCAATCCCCTTACTTAAAGCACTACTGCGAATGCCAGTGTTCTTAATTCCGACTCTCTGATTTGAGTCGAGAATTAAGCGCAAAACCTGTTTTGTCTTGAATATGTTTAAGAGTCTTCTGCGCCTCTTCTCGAGCCGTCTGACACCCTTTGGCGATAATTGAATCAAGCAGACCTTGATCTTGCAACAATTGTTTTTTTATTTCGCGAGGTTTTTTCATTAACTCGTTGATATTAGAACTCAATTTTTTCTTGCAGTCGCCGCAGCCGATGCCCGCCGAAACACAGCCTTCGGTCGCCCATTGCTGATCTTCGCTTGGCGAAAACATTTTGTGATAGGAAAACACCGAACACTTCCCTGGGTCGCCCACATCCGTGCGCCGCACTCGGGCCGGATCAGTGACCATGTTACGCACACTGGTCGTCAATTCAGCTTCTTCTTGTGTCAGGGCAAAATAATTGCCGTAGGACTTACTCATCTTTCGGCCATCACCCCCGAGTATCAAAGGTGTCTCAGTTAAAAGGGCCTGCGGCTCCGGAAGTTCCGTGCCATAGAGATGATTGCAGCGGCGAATGATTTCGCGGGAGATTTCTAAATGCGCCACCTGATCTTGCCCGATCGGCACATGAGTGCCGCGATAAATTGCAATGTCGGCAGATTGCAATACCGGGTAAGCAAAGCGACCGAGATTATGTGTATCCGAGGCCTTCGCTTCTTCTTCCGCATCTTTCCAGGTCGGCACGCGTTCAAGCCAACCCATGGGCGTGAGCATCGCAAAAAACATAAACAAGTCGATATGCTCAGGCACCTGAGTTTGAATAAAGAGGACGTTCTTTTCGGCATCAATGCCCCAAGCTATCCACTCGGCCAAGATATCCCGTGTCCAAACTTCCACGTCGCGCGGAGATTTGTAGGTATTGGTCATCGCATGCCAATCCATGACACCAAAAAAGCACTGTCCTTGATTCTGAAGGCTGAGCCAATTTTTCAATGCGCCAAAATAATTGCCAATGTGCAAACGGTGCGTGGCTCGCATGCCACTCATGATGCGTTTGTTCTCGCTCATCAGGCCGCCATTCTTTCTGCAAACAAAAAGAGAAAGCTCGTCACCCAACCAGCGGGCCGCGAGACGATTTCAAAACCCCCCATTGAAAACACCAAAAATAACACAATACTCATGGTGCCTTGCATATCTTCAAGCTTGCGGTTCCAAGCATCGGGAATAAACCGCGCCAGAATTTTGCCGCCATCGAGAGGATGAATTGGGATCAAATTTAAAAAAGCCAGCGCCATATTCACTGTGACAAAAACCGCGAGCATATTCACTCCAGCATTGGCCGAATGACCGCGGATCTGTACTTCTTCTGGCATAAACTTCATCATCAAAGTCAGCAGAATCGTGCCGACCAGGGCCAAAAAAATATTGGAAAGTGGACCCGCGGCGGCAATCCAAAACATATCTTGCTTCGGCCGCTTGAGATTTCTCGGATCAACAGGTACCGGCTTTGCCCATCCCAAAACCGGGATATGAGAAATCATACTGAAGATCGGCAAAACGAAAGTGCCAATCGGATCGGCGTGGGCAAAGGGATTGAGCGTGAGGCGACCCATGATTTCTGCGGTGCGATCACCTTTCATACGCGCCACCCAGCCATGAGCAAATTCATGGAAGCAAAGTGCAAATAAAAACGGAACGAAAAACATCCCGATGCGGGCCGCTGTCTCAAACAAATCAAACTTTTCCATAGCCAAAGCTAACCGAAGGTACTGACCCTGTCCAGCGCCTCCTGGCATCTGCAAAGCATTCGGGCAGGGCTGCGGAAACCCAGTCAGTCTCCAACTCAAACCCGCCGTTCTGATTCTAGGCGCAACGCGTTATTAGACTCGCTGTAGGAGGCCTTTTGTCGCGATTTGATGGGTTGTTCACCATGACCTTTATGGCAGGCTTTGACAAGTTGCATTGAAAGCAAGTAAGTAGAGTTCACAGAGCCTGCTCCTGGGGCCTGACGCTTTTGAACTTTTGCAATCGGACCTGACTCATGCTTTCAGAATTATTTGTCGGTACACTTGCGGCTTTAAACATCATGGTCTCTCCGTTCAATCTTCCCACTGGTACCACCACGACCTATAAATATCGCATTCAAGCCAATGGCGATGTGCAAGCGAGCTGCCTTTCCGGCGGCACGACGGCAAATAGCCAACTGAACTTACAAGTCGAAAAGCCGGAAGGTGACTTTGTCGTTCTCCATATTCGCGGCCACCTCTGCACGCGCGATCGGTCTAGTCATAAATTAGGCCTTGATCTCAACCTACCGGCGGCGGTGCTGGATACCTCTGCCCTGCTGCGTATTCCGGTCGATCAGGCGTATATCGTCAGTGGCATTCCCTCGTCTTTACACGAAGGTAAAAATAATCGCCTTAAAATCGTGCGCGAAGCGATCCAAGGTACTCTTTTACCGATTGAAATCAGTTGGCTGCCGGATGGCCACCGTGAAGCCGAGCACACTCCGATTAAGATTCTCATCGACCTAGATGAAAGTGCCTTGCGCTTGATTCCAGGTTACCAAGCCCAGGCGCTGCATTGGAAGAAACTCTCATTCAATTACCTCTATCCAATTCTCAAGACCCCTCTGAACGTCAATGGCGAACTCCATCATATTGAAGCCAGCAATTGATCCTGATCTGCGCCTTCATTGAAAACTTCTTTTGAAAAATCCCTGTCCCTGTATTGAAATAGAGAGACGAGGGGGATCAATGGTCAAAAGGTTGGCTGTGAGAAGTGCCGCTGCAATTGCCGCTTGTGTAATTGTGGTCTCGGTTGCTTCAATGCTCCGAGAAATGCGCGATGCTAAGTACGAACTACTCGAAGTTAAAGCCACGTCTTTTAAGACTGTGTTTCCCGTTACAGGCACTATTCACATCGAAAATCCGCACATCGTCACGACTACGACCCGCGGCCGAATTGAACAAGTCCTAGCGAGTGAAGGCGATTTGATTGAGCAAGGGCAGATCATTGCCTGGCTGATCCCGCCCGCTTTAGAGAAGAAGCTCGAAAAAGCTCGTGACCAGGGCCGCGAAGACGAGCTGAAATGGTCCGAAGAATTCGTCCTTGTGCCCATTGTCTCACCCAGTAACGGGCAAGTTATTTCGCTCAATGCGATCGAAGGAAGTCAAGTCGATGAAACCTCGATGATCGCCACCATCGCCGAGAATCTGAAAGTCACGGCCACCATCAATGAAGCTGATTTAACAAAAGTTTTTGAACAGCAAAAAGCGGAAATTCGTGCCGACCTGAACTCCGAAAAAATCACCGAGAGTAAAATCCAATCCATTGATGCTGAAAATGGCGCCTATCTTGCGACGTTCTCTGCCGCTTTACCGATTCGCGGCGCCACCGATGGTGGCATGGTTGAAATCAATTTGATCACAGAAGAAAAAGCCAGCATTCCGACGATCCCTCTTTGGGCCGCCAAGAATGCGCAAAATCTAAGTATTGATCTTTTAGTTCGTGATCCGAGCGGGCATCCGCAAGCACGGCACGTGAAACTTGGCGCTAGTGATGGCGAAAAAGTCGAAGTCTTAGAAAATCTGGCGGCCAATGAGAGCTTGATGATTTTGCCGAGTCAATTGCAGAAAACTTGGTGGAGTTTTTTGTTTCCGAAATGACTGTATTACCCGACGATTTCGCGCACCCGATCGGCAATTTCCGTAATCGACGAACCCGGTCCAAAAACCGCCGCCACACCATGATCCATCAATTGCTTTGCGTCATCACCTGGAATAATGCCACCCACAAAGATCGGCTTATCGACGTTTTTATCTTTGAGCAGCTTCTGCACCGCAGTCACGAGCGGAATATGCGCTCCCGATAAAATCGACAGCCCAATGACATCCACGTCTTCTTGAATCGCTGCAGAAACCACCATTTCCGGAGTTTGATGCAGACCTGTGTAGATCACTTCAAAGCCTGAATCACGAAGGCCGCGGGCCACGACTTTCGCGCCGCGATCATGTCCGTCTAAGCCTGGTTTTGCCACGAGAACTCGAATAATCTTTTGCATTAACGAGAGATTACAACGATATTCATGGGTGAGCAACTGGAGGTTATCGGAAATGGAACATCGCCCTGCACTGACAACTTTGAGTGAAGATGAAATGGCTTTTCGCGAAGCAGTCCGCGACTTTGCTGAGGCTGAAATCAAACCTCTCACCCAGAAAATGGATGAAGCTGGCCAGCTGGATGCGCAACTAGTGCCAAAGCTCTTTGCGATGGGCTTGATGGGAATTGAATCTCCAGAAAAATATGGCGGCGCCGGAAGCTCCTTTTTCATGGCTTGCTTGGCCGTCGAAGAACTTGGCCGCATTGATGGCTCGGTGAGTGTGCTTGTCGATGTGCAAAATACGTTGGTGACCAATGCCCTCCTACGCTGGTCGAACGAAGAGCAAAAAGATAAATACCTTGGAAAAATGGCCCGTGAATGGGTGGGCGCTTATGCGCTCAGTGAAAGCACCAGTGGCTCAGATGCGTTTGCCTTAAAGCTCCGCGCCCAAGACAAAGGTGATCATTTCGTGCTCAATGGCAGCAAACTCTGGATCACCAATGCGCGCGAAGCGAACCTGTTCATCGTGTTTGCCAACATCAACCCCGATGCTGGTTACAAAGGCATCACCGCGTTTCTCGTCGAGAAAACCTTCAAGGGGTTTTCGGTCGGAAAAAAAGAAGACAAGCTCGGCATTCGTGCTAGCTCCACCTGTGAGCTACTTTTTGACAACTGTCTCGTGCCGAAAGAAAACGTCCTTGGAGAGATCGGCAAAGGCTATAAGATTGCCATTGAAACTCTCAATGAAGGCCGCATCGGTATTGGCGCACAAATGGTCGGAATCGCTCAAGGTGCCTATGAAGCGGCACGCGCTTACATTCAAAGCCGTGAGCAATTCGGAAAACCGATTGCCAGCCATCAGGGCGTGCAATTTCAATTGGCGGAAATGCGCGTACAACTCGAAGCCGCGCGCTTGATGGTTTATAATTCAGCGCGACTCAAAGACGCCGGCCAAAACTTCATTGAAGAAGCGGCTATGGCCAAACTCTACTCGTCACGAGCAGCTGAGCGCATTTGCTCGACAGCCATCGATCTGTTTGGTGGCAATGGTTTCACTCGGGAGTACCCGGTGGAAAAATTCTGGCGTGACGCCAAGATCGGGCAGATTTACGAGGGCACCAGCAATATGCAGCTCAATACGATTGCGAAGCTGGAGCTGGAGCTGGCTTAAGTCGCATGTCAGTCACGGAAAAACCAGATCTCTCTAGCGCGCAATTAGCGGAGAGTCTCGCGTCATAGATCTTAAAAAATAATCGAAAGACGCATGGTTGAACGTGGGATATCAGGTCCATTACTTGTGACCGTCATTGAAACGGGCCAGGTCAAACCAAAGCCGCAGCAAGCCAATACGTTTTGGGTATTTGCAGACTTCGCTGACCGCGCTGACAATTCACCCCAATGTTGCATAAACTTTCGAGTCGGAATGCTCCAGAAGCCCGAAGGTGGCGGCTCGCGCAGGAAAATCTGGACGAGGCGTACGTACACCG
>JAYVXN010000249.1:0-17249 GCA_043785085.1 Bdellovibrionales bacterium
GATGGGGCGGCTTTTTATTCAGGCATTGAAACAGAGTCAGGTGGGCAAGACAGAGCGTGTGGAGTTTTCTTCGCTTTTGGTTGCAAAGTTCAAGTATGAGGTGATTGAGGATTAGATGGCCGGACAAAGCAATTTGAGCAATCTCACCCAGGCCGAGCGCCAGAAAATCGCCGACGCCCTTTCACCCGTCTGCTCCAAGTTTTGCATTATCTAAATGCAACTGAACTTGGAAAGGAAGAGCACATGAATTACCGACTTTCAGTGTCTAAAAATTTGACAGATGTGCGCCGAATATTGTGGGCTTGTGTTTTATTGTTTCCCTTGGCATTACCGACAAGTGCTTGGGCCGTTCTGAATTGGACAGGTGTTTCACTTGAGCCGAGCGAAATTGTCGAGCAGCCAGGCGATTCAACCGGTGCCGCCGCTCTCTACAACTCCTTAGCACTCGGAAGCCCTGAGCTACGCGAACTTTTGCCGCGTTTAGGCCCCGGTGAAAAAGAGAACAAAGCACAGGCACTTGAAAGTGCACTGCTATCAATCGGCAATGACTCAGCCTTCAATGGCACGACGACCACCGATGTCGCCAAACTCAATGCAATTCTGCGTTCGTTGCAACAGCCTCAGGATCTCGTGCATCTCAAAGGTGGCTACCTGGTGCGCCACAATTCTCATACTCCCGGTTCATTTGTTGCCCGTGTGCACAGGGCGTTTGTGCAAAGTTTGTCCAAGCATGTACCGTTGGTTTTACTTCTTGGGATATACAATGGCTCGACTCGTTTGGCTGGGCAGTTTGTCACTGTCGCGCAAATCACGGCCGAGCAACGCGATCATCTCTCATTTAATATTAAATATTTGGATTCGAGCGAGGGCAAATTTAAAGAGGCACTGATTTATGAGGAAGTTAAGAGATCTTTTCATGTCGATCTGGGCGGCGCCTTTCGTAACAATCCTAAATTAATCGATGGCCGGATTCAAGTCTCGCAGATGGTCGTGAACAGTCCGGTTCTCAAAATTCATGCTCCGGCACTCCAGACGGCGGCGCCGAGTTCGCTGATTGTTGTCGAGGCGGCTTTTGGCTCGTTTACCTCAGCTTCGACTGCGGCGAAGATACGACGTAAATAAATCTTATCCGTCACGCGAGTCGATTTGTTGGCGCGGCTGAGCGGGGTGGTGCGGAGATTTGACGTCCCTGTGCTGCTTTTCGCTCGGTATCCTTGGCGACCGACAGAAAGCCCGATCCCCGCCCTAAGCCACACTCTCCCGTGACAGTGGCGCCGCCGTCTCCTCAATCGCATGAAATGTCTCCGCCGAAGCCGCCCGCACCGCGCGCGCATAGGTGCTCGGCAAGGGCTCATGCATGAGATCGCCTGTACCCAGATATTCATAAATTTCGCCGTAATGCTTGATCTCATTTTGATCGGTTCGCCGCATAAGATGCCAGGGCCGCAAATCCGCCGTTGCCTTCACGGCCATCGCCCCCATCATTTCGGCGACGACCTTGAGCGTTTCAGATTGAAAGTTTGCGACTCGCTGTCCTTTGTTTTCAATATCCAGTCCCGCGACTAACTCTTTGTCGTGTGTCGCAATCCCCACAGGGCAGGTATTGGAATTACAGCGCAAGGCTTGAATGCAGCCGAGTGCGAGCATCATGCCGCGAGCCGAATTGCAGGCATCGGCACCCAATGCAATTTTTGAAATGACATCAAATCCCGTGGTGATTTTTCCGCTGACGATCACCTTGATCCGATCGCGCACTCCGAAACCGATGAGGCAGTTGTGAATGAAAACCAAAGCTTCTTTCAGAGGGCAGCCGACTGAATTGGCAAATTCGAGAGGTGCCGCTCCCGTGCCGCCCTCGCCACCATCGATGGTGATAAAATCCGGCGTGATGCCGGTTTTGATCATAGCTTTGCAAATCGAAATGAACTCACGACGTTTGCCTAGGCAGAGTTTGAAGCCAATGGGTTTGCCGCCCGAGTGCTTGCGCAACTCTGCGAGAAACTTCATAAATTCAATTGGTGTTTTAAAGGCCGTGTGTCCAGGAGGAGATAAGACATCCTCTCCCATCGGCACACCGCGAATTTCAGAGATCTCTTTCGTCAGTTTCGCCTTGGGCAAAATTCCGCCGTGACCAGGCTTCGCCCCTTGGGAAAGCTTCACTTCGATCATTTTAATATTGGGGTGCAGAGCTTTTTCGGTAAATTTCCCATGGTTAAAAGTGCCGTCGGGATTGCGACAGCCAAAGTAGCCGGTGCCAATTTGCCAAACGACCGCGCCGCCATGCTTGAGATGATAAGGCGTGACACTTCCCTCGCCCGTGCTTTGATAAAAATCACCGATTTTCGCGCCCAGGTTCAATGCTTCAACTGCGCGTGAACTCAAAGCGCCGTAGCTCATGCCAGAGACGTTGAAAATCGAGGCCGAATAGGGCTGAGTGCAATCTGGGCCGCCGATTTTGATCCGCAAACTTGCCGCGTGAACTTCTTCGGGCATGATTGAGTGATTGACCCATTCATACCCGACTTCATAAACATCTTTTTGTGTTCCAAAGGGCAGTGTGTCGCGTTCTTTTTTGGCGCGCTGATACACGATGGAGCGGACTTCGCGGCTAAATGGTCGGCCGTCGGAATTGCTTTCAATAAAGTATTGATTGATCTCTGGACGAATCATCTCAAGGACATAGCGAAAGTTGCCCACTACTGGAAAATTGCGACGAATGGTATGGCGAATTTGGAAATAATCCCGTAAACCAATTAAGAAAATCGGGCCGGTCAAAAGCAAAGACCAGAGAGCCAACGGAAAGAATCTAGCACTTAAGGAATAAAATACAATCAAACCAAAACAGATCCAGCGAAATTCGCGACGCATCCCTACCTCCGGAAGCACAAAGAAACACTTATACAATGCCGTTATTTCAATTATGGGGCGGATGGGGTAAAAACTCCAGGAGCGTCACCGTGTTCTCGGCCAAGGACTGAGTCTTGCCGCAGCTACCTAGCCCAGAACGAGCGCAATAGTTTACGAGACTTTTTATGAGTGCGACGGAGTTTCTGCTTTTCTTGATCAAGACTTTTTTGTAGAACTAATCCCTGCTTGCCGACCTTTTAAAGGATTGTAAAATGGATTTATTGGTTAAAAAGTATGGCGGGACCTCGGTCGGCTCGATTGAGCGGATTGAAAACCTCGCCACACGCCTTTACAGCGAGATTCACCAAGGGCAAAGACCCATTGTTGTTGCAAGTGCCATGTCCGGTGAAACCAATCGCCTGATCGCTCTGGCCGAGCAAATTGATCCGGATTATCGCGGTCCAGCTTACGATATGTTGATTGCCTCAGGCGAACAGGTTTCTATTTCGCTCTTAGCGATCGCCCTGCAAAAGCGCGGCATTAAAACCCAGCCGCTCCTAGCCTATCAGCTAGGAATTCACACCGACTCCAGACACTCCAAAGCGCGCATCACACACATCGACAGCGATGTTCTCTTGCGCCTGGCAGAAAAGGGCATTGTACCGATCGTTGCCGGCTTTCAAGGTGTTGATGAAGAGGATAATCTCACGACTCTTGGCCGCGGCGGCAGTGACACGACGGCGGTGGCGCTCGCTGCTGCAATCAAAGCTAAGGAATGCGAAATTTATACAGATGTTCCGGCGGTTTTTACGGCTGACCCTCGGCTGGTTCCACGGGCGCGTGAAATTAGTAAAATCTCTTTTGAAGAGATGATGGAGATGGCCTCACTTGGCTCAAAGGTTTTACACATTCGTTGTGTTGAAATTGGCGCGAAGTATGGTGTGCGAATTCATGTGCGATCGACTTTTGAATCCCGTGAAGGCACGTGGATTGTTCCCGAAGGAGAAATCATGGAAAACCCAGTGGTCTCAGCAGTCACTCATGACGCTTCGACAGTTGTCTTTAAACTCTTCCCAGTTCCAGCGGGGCCCGCATTTTTAGCCGAACTTTTCCAAAAATTAGCGGCAAAAGGCGTGGTGGTCGATATCATCACGCAGAGTGAGGCGGAAGAAGGCCAAAGACTCGCCTTTTCGGTCACCAAAGAAGACATGCCGCTAACGAAACAGGTTTTAAAAGAAACTCTCACCCAGAAAAACCAAGTGACCATGATCGAAAACATGGCGAAGATTTCAGTGGTTGGTGTCGGCATGCGCAATCACCCAGGCGTGGCCGCACGATTTTTCTCAATTCTGGCTCAGAACGATGTGCCCGTGCATCTGGTCACGACCTCAGAAATTAAGATTAGCGCCGTTATCAGTCAACCGCATTTGGCGAAAGCGGCGGAAGCTTTACACACCGAATTTGACCTCGACAAATAAAAGGGTCCTCATGTTTTTTTACAAAAATGACCGGCTTCAGGTGGGAAGTTCCCAAGGATTGGCCCTTGATTTACCCTCATTGGCGGCTGAAAAAGCTCAGGTTCTGTACGTTTATGATCTCGATGAAATTGCCATTCGTGTGACAGCGCTTCAGCAGGCCTTTGCTAGCTCAAAAATGAGCCTGCATTATGCGATGAAAGCCAATTCCAATCCGCAGATCCTCCAGCTCATGGCGCAACTGGGCTGTGGCGCTGACACGGTCTCAGGCGGCGAAATCAAATTAGCACTTCAGGCCGGAATTCCCAGTGACAAGATTATTTTTTCAGGAGTCGGGAAAACCAAACAAGAAATCCGCTTCGCCATTGAGCAAAACATCAAGCAGATCAATGTTGAGAGCGTGCCTGAGCTGAGACGAATTGGCGAAATCGCCAGTGCTCTCGGGCAAAAAGCCAGTGTCGCTTTTCGCCTAAATCCCGATGTCAATCCAGACACCCACCCGTATATCACCACAGGTTTTCGCGAAAACAAGTTTGGCTTGGGCGAAGAGACGATTGCCGAGTTAGTTGCGATCCTGCGTCAGTACTCCGCCCATCTTTGCCTCAAGGGAATTACGCTGCATATTGGTTCGCAACTGCTGGATCTGGCGAGTCTTGAAGAAGCTATTGAAAAAACTATTCCAATTTATAAACGAATTCAATCTCTTGGCTTTCAGTTAGAGAGATTTGATATTGGCGGCGGCCTTGGTGTGAATTACGACAGCGAAAGTTCGGCACGCGAATTCTCCCTCATTGAGCACTATGGCCGAACGGCTATTCGCTTACTCAGTCCTCTAGGGTGTGAAATCCTTCTTGAGCCGGGTCGAATTCTCGTGGCTCGAGCCGGAATTCTGATTGGCGAAATTCAATACATCAAGTCGAACCCTTCGAAAACTTTCGCTATATTAAATACAGGAATGCATCACCTCCTGCGCCCCGCTCTTTATCAGGCCAAACATCGGGTACTGCCGCTTGTCCAACGCCAGCGGCCACAAATTCGCTATGATGTGGTTGGACCGATTTGCGAATCGTCTGATTTTCTCGCGCGAGATTTGCCGCTTGCTGAGCTTGAAGCCGGAGATTTTTTGGCAATTGCCGACGCTGGCGCCTATGGATTTTCAATGGCCAGCTTTTACAACGCCCACCAATTACCTCTTGAAATTTGTGTCAAACAAGGTCGAGTCCAGGCTTAAAAAACGAATGCGTGTTAATCGTCTTGTTCGATGCTTTTTCTTAGCTGAATTCGCAGAAATCCTTTAACCTATTCTTCACATGCATCGTCGTTGTCGCAAAACGTTTTGGCCTATCCTACTGACCCTCGCGCTCACTTTGAGCGGCCAGACTGTGTTTTCACAAACGACGCCGTCTCCCTCACCGACTGACTCAACAGCCACTTTACCTGAAGGCGTAAAAGTCCAAGATGAGACGGATGCGGCCCCTCAAGAAGTGCTGCATTCTCTGGAGAAGCCTGAGGAAGCACCTGCCGAAACAGAAAACGTCTCTGAGGCGCGCTCTCTCAGCCACTCCAATGAAAACATGCAACTCTACAAAATCCCCTTATTGTTTGCCCCGGAAGACAACAAAATCGGCTTACGCAGTCCGCAAATTAAATGGGAAATGGTGAATGGTAAAGCCATCAACTTTGGCGGTTTGACCGTCGACGGAACGAAGATTGAGTTTAAACTCAGTCAGCAAAGCAAAAAGTCCGGCTTTTTCGGCGGCGGCGGAAAATCAACCACGATCAGCTTTGGCTGGCCAACGAAGATGGTAAAACCCGGTCAGCTTGAAGTTCTCGACGCCGTAGACAAAGTCTTATGGTCTTATGACGTACGTGACCACGATGTCGACCTCTGGCAGAGGCAGTTTCGCAGCAACGAAAAATCGCCTTTGCTTGAACACCGTGAGAGCATGATCGGCTTCGCTGACGTAAATCTGAAAAGTTTCCCATTTCTCACGAGCCAAACTCCGTTTAAATACTGTCTCCGCAACGCCACTGCTGAAAACGAAAATATCCGGATTTGCTCACCGCTTTACTCAGTCGTGCAAAATGGTAACCTTCTCTCCATCAAGGTAAAAAAATCCAGTCTCGCTGGCGGCGTGCGGGTCGAAAAAGTGGATGTCGGTGAGCGCGGAATTGTCACTTTTCCGGCGGGCAAAGCAATCAATGTGGTGATCCGTTTTGCAAGTGGCGCGAACATTGAATTTCGGGCGCGGCCACCGGTGATCACGCTTCTCGACATGGTCGGCAGTCGCGACGGTACGCAAATCATTTTGGTAGGCCGAGGAACGAAACCGATGGGCAAAATCAAAGATCTCATTGTCCCTTCAACCAGTTTATGGGCCGAAACTGGCGTCGGCCGTGAAGTGGTTTGGCAAATGATTGTCTCACAAGAGTATCCACTGGTCCGTGCTCTGGCTGCTTGGCACATTCCTTTTACCTATTTGTTTAAATTCAAGAAGCTTCCGAATGAGGAAGACCGAGTCTTTATTAGTTCTCGCACTGCTGAAGGCACATATATCAACGGCACGACCATTCACGGCTATGCTCCTTCTGGCAGCTCGGTGACTAGCCGGGAAAGCAGCGTGAAAACTAAGAATGATAATTTATTTAACTGGACGTTTCTGGCACGCGACACGGGCCAATTGAATCACAGCCGACTCTTGATCAGCAAAGGCAAAGAAGGCGATCAGCAATGGGTTTCACATTATGAACTCTATCGTACCTATGCGTCTGAAGCGAGTCTGCGCCTAACCGGCCTCATCTCGGCCGATCAAAAAATCATTTTACTTGGTGAGATCGCCGCCGGCCATTGGTTTGAGAATCTGCTCTTGATGGATAATTATTATTTGTCGAACCAGCGCTGGGGCCTAAACGCCAAATACTTTCGCTCACTGGCCAGCGTGGCGACTTCAGACGGCGCCATTTCCACCTTCAACTCACTCACTGCCGACGCCCGCTTTAACTTAACTCCAGGCCTGTGGAACCGCGACCAGTTGGTCGGATTGATTTTTGGCGTGCAGCACCTCGAATACACACAAACTGGAAAAGACCAATCCGGAGTCAGTCAAACCTTTGTTGGCGATAGTGAATTAATGGGGGTCGGCCTTTATTGGGCTCGAACAATGCCAAAGATTTTCGATGACGTCTTTAATTTTGTTTGGTTGTTGCGTCATCCAAAATATGTGGATGTGGATTTCATCTACTATCCTCTTTCGCTCACGCCCAATATTGATCCAGGCACAACATTTAATTTGAACATCCACGGCAAGGTCTTCATTACTAAAGAATTTTTCGCCGAAGCCGGAATGAGTGTTAAAGGCATGGGCATCAGCGACAATACCACAGGCGCTTCGCCAGATTCAATCTTTGCCTCAGGCACTGGCGGATTGGGCTATATTTTTTAGGCTGACTTCGCAAGAAAATCAGTGCTACAACCTCGGGCATGGAAAAACAACTCACAGAGCTCAAGTTTCGCCTTCAAGAAATCAACAGTCTCAATGCCGCAAGCGCGCTGATGTCATGGGATCAATCGACCTATATGCCAGCACAATCGGCCCCGTATCGCGGCCAGCAAATGGCAGATCTCGGACGCATGGCTCATGAACGTCTCATTGCTCCTGAGATTGGCCATTTGCTCGATGCCCTCCAGCCAAAGATGGCAAACATGAATCCCCTGTCAACAGAGGCCGCAATGGTGGCGATCACCCGCCACGACTATGATCGAGCCAAACGCATTCCGGCTGATTTTGTTGCGGAGTTCGCCCAGCACAGCAGCCATGCCTATGTGACCTGGAAAAAGGCAAGGGCGGAAAAAAATTTCAGGTTGGTTTCGGACGTTTTGAAAAAAACGCTGGAGCTGAGTCAAAGACTGGCGGCATATTATCCAGAGTATTCGCATCCGATCGACGCGCTCATTGCCGATGTTGATCCTGGTTTTAATGTGGCAACACTCAGACCGCTGTTTCAAGAGCTACGCAGTCATTTGGTGCCGTTGTTTCGCGAAGTCACGGCTGCGGGATTCCTAGATAATTCTTGTTTAAATGGACACTTCTCCGAGACGGCGCAGTGGCAGTTTGGCGAAAAAGTCGTCGCGGCCATGGGCTATGACTTTCAGCGGGGTCGGCAGGATAAAACGGCGCATCCGTTTATGACCCGGTTTTCGGCTGGCGACGTGCGCATCACCACCCGCGTAAATGAATATAATATTGTCGATTCACTCTTTAGCACGATTCATGAAGCGGGCCACGCCCTCTACGAACTAGGAATCGATCCAAGTCTGGAAGGAACGCGACTCGCAAGCGGGACCTCGTCTGCCGTTCATGAAAGCCAATCTCGACTCTGGGAAAATCTAGTGGGACGCAGCTTTGATTTTTGGCAGCATTTCTTCCCTGTTCTGCAAGCGACTTTTCCTGAACAATTGGGCCAGGTGAATTTGTCGCAGTTTTATAAGGCCATTAACCGTGTGGAAGGCAGTTTGATCCGCACCGACGCCGACGAGGTCACCTACAACTTGCATGTGATGATCCGCTTTGATCTCGAGTGTGCTTTGCTTGAAGGCCGTCTGAAGGTCAGTGATCTGCCAGAAGCTTGGGATTCACGTTACGAGACAGACATCGGGATTCGGGCACCGCATGTCGGCGATGGGGTTTTACAGGACGTTCATTGGTTTGCTGGGACAATCGGCGGCTACTTTCAGAGTTATACAATTGGCAATATTATGAGCGCGCAGTTTTTCCAGAAGGCCGCTCAAGTTATTCCTGAGTTATCCGCGCAAATTCAACGTGGCGAGTTTGTCCATTTGCGTGAATGGCTCCGTAAAGAGATTCATCAATATGGACGAAAAATTGCTGGTCCTGAGCTCGTCCAGCGTGCAACTGGTCGGGCTCTCGAGATTGCTCCTTATGTCAATTATCTTCAGTCTAAATACCGGGCGATCTTGAAAATGTAGTTCAAACTAAGGTAAACTATTTTCTTCTCATAATGAAATTTGGCAGAAATTTGGCAGAAATTTGCCAAATACTTGCCTGAAATGTGATTGAGGGGATTATGGAAAAAATCTGGTTTGCACACTATCCAAAAGGTATTCCGCACGAAGTTAATCCTGAACAGTATCAGTCCATTGTTTCAGTGTTTGAAGAGGCTTGTCGCAAATACGCTGACCGGCCGGCCTTCACTAATATGGGAACGGTACTCACATACGCTGAGCTTCACCAGAAGGCCAAAGACTTCGCCGCCTTTTTACAAAATGATCTCAAATTAAAAAAAGATGATCGCATCGGCATTCAACTGCCTAATCTCTTACAATATCCGATCGTCCAATTTGGTGCCATGATGGCTGGCCTAATTATCGTCAACACCAATCCGCTCTATAGTGAACGCGAAATGAAGCACCAGTTCAATGATGCTGGCTGCAAAGTAGTCGTCATTTTAGCGAACTTTGCCCACCACTTGCAAAGCATTTTGCATGAAACGAAAATTGAACATGTGATAGTCACCGAGATCGGTGATCTGATGCTTTTTCCGAAGAATCTGCTGATCAATTTTGTCATTCGTCATATTAAAAAGATGGTGCCGGCTTTTTCTCTTCCTAAATCTATCTCGTTCATCGAAGCCATGAAACGAGGCGCACGGCAAAGCTATCAACCCGTCAAGATTGACTTCAATGATATTGCCTTTCTTCAATATACGGGCGGTACCACGGGAGTTTCAAAAGGCGCGATGCTCACTCATCGCAATATTATATCCAATATGCTGCAGATTTGTGTGTGGATGACCCCGAAATTAATTGAGGGCCAAGAGGTTGCAATTTGTGCGCTGCCACTTTATCACATTTTTTGCCTCACCGTAAACTCTCTGGCCTTCTTGCGCTTTGGCGGCAACAACATCATGATCACCAATCCAAAGGATATTCCCGCGTTTATCAAAGTATTGCGCAAAACACCGTTTTCAATCATGACTGGCGTCAACACTCTCTACAATGCGCTCATGCTCAATCCAGAATTTTCAAAGCTTGATTTTTCACATTTGAAAGTCAGTGTCGCAGGCGGCATGGCCTTGCAGACCTCGGTGGCCGCTCGCTGGAAGCTTCTCACCGGCACTCCGGTTGTTGAGGGTTACGGCCTGACTGAAACTTCACCGGTCGCGACTTGCAATCCAATTGACGGCACAGATCGCCCGGGCACGATTGGTTTGCCGCTTCCCTCAACGGAGATTCGGATCTGCGATGATGACGGCAATGAAGTCAAAGATGGCGAATCCGGCGAAATATGCATCAAGGGTCCGCAAGTAATGAAAGGCTATTGGCAACGCCAGGATGAAACAGATTTGGTTTTGACTAAAGACGGCTGGCTCAAAACAGGCGACATCGCCGTTATCGACAAAGACGGCTTTGCAAAAATTGTCGATCGCAAAAAGGACATGATTCTCGTTTCTGGATTCAATGTCTATCCGAACGAAGTCGAAGATGTGATTGCCACCCACCCAGGCGTAGCGGAAGTCGCGGCCATTGGTATTCCGGATGAAAAATCAGGTGAAGCCGTTAAAATAGTTGTCGTTAAAAAAGATCCGGCACTAACGGCTGAATCATTAATCACCCATGCTCGAAATGGCTTGGCTGGATATAAAGTTCCAAAAAAAGTCGAGTTCCGCACTGAACTGCCAAAAACCAATGTGGGTAAAATTTTGCGCCGAGCTCTAAGAGAAAGCACGACACAGACATAAGCCCAGACTAAAGCCGGACTATGAAGTCGTAATTGAGTTCGATAGAATTTGGAAGAGGCACAAAAGGCCGATGGCGACGGTCTTTAAGAGAATGGAACTCAGCAATGTTTGACCATAGTATTCGAATTCTGATCGTAGACGATATGACTAGCCTACGCGATCTTCTCAAAGCGTATCTGCGCCGACTTGGCTACCGGCAGATTTCTGAGGCTGGCGACGGCCGTGAAGCCTACCAAATGATGATCTCAGCTAAAGCAGGCGGCAATTCTTTTGAGCTGGTGATATCAGACTGGAACATGCCCAATATGACCGGACTTGACCTCTTGAAACTAGTTCGCTCCCTTCCTGACTGGAAGACTCTGCCATTTTTGCTGCTGACCACAGAAAATGAAAAAGAAAAAGTCATGGAAGGCGTGATGGCCGGTGCCAGCAATTACATTGTCAAACCTGTTGAAGAAAAAGTTCTAGAAGAAAAACTGATGCGCGTTTGGCAAAAGATGAACCAGCCAATTTAGCAGGCCGCTTTAATTTCTGAGCGCGTCGCAAATTCATTCGAACTCTCTTCACTCTCTTCACTCTCTTCACGCTCTGGCACTTCTATCACTAACCGAGATCCAAAACCAAGTGTTGAGAGGACGTAGGCTGTGCCTCTCAAGCGGGTGGCCTCTTCTAAAACGGCAGACAAACCCACGCCGCGGCCGGATACGGAACTGATGCGTTCAGCAGTTGAAAAATCATTGGCGAACACAAATTGAATAATTTCTTCATCCGACTTACCACTGATCAAGCCACCGTTGCCCTGGGACACCAATTTGGCTTTGATTTTTTCCGGATCAATCCCTTTGCCATCGTCGACAACTTCAATTTTGAAAAATGACTGTTTGTCTTTGCTCAATTTCTGAAACCGTAGCTGCACTGAGCCGGCTTCGTCTTTGCCGCTGAGTTTTCGGATCTCCGGCACTTCGAGGCCGTGATCAATGGCATTGCGAAAGCAATGAATCATGCTTGAAAAGAGCTCGCGATAGAGCTCCGGGACTATCCGTAAATCACCACCAATAATCGCGAGCGGCTTCACCGACTTGCCCAGGCTCTGGGCGAGTTCCTGCATGGTCGCGTCAATATGCAAAAAAGATCCGCTAATCGGTTCTTTAATATATTCCTGAAAAATTTGCTCACTCACGCCGCGAGTTTCAGAAATTTTCTCACAGGCCTGCTTCCAATTTACAAGTGTGGGAATACCGATTTCCACCTGCCGAAAGGTGGATTCGCTGAGCCCGCCAAATAAAACCGAGTTCTTTTCTAAAAAATTTAGGAGTAAGGCTTCCATAGTCGAAAATTCGGTGAGCAATTTTTGACGAAATTCGCTACCGATGTCGGCCTGGAGTTTTTTCTCGTCAATGATGGACTGCTCGATAAGATGGGCGTGGTTGGCAATGTCTAGTAACGCAAAAGAACCAGCTCCGCCTTTTAATGTGTGCAGCCAGCGCGTAACTTCATCATAAGCAAACTCACCCTCAAGGCCAGTGACAATTTTTAACTCACGTAAGAGCGATTTTGCCTCAAGGGCAAACGCGCGGAACTGTTGCCGGTGCTTGGCGATTTGCACCACCATACGTGCATAATTGCGCTCGTTTTCAGCCTCTTGACGTGCCTGCACTTCACTGGTTCGATCGGTTGCGACCACCACAACGCCCACTAATTGGTTGGCTGAATCACGCATCTGGTTGAAATTCAGAGCAACGACTTTTCCAGCTGAATGCGGATAAGTCGAAGGGCCAAGCGGAATTAAATCTTCAAAACTCAGCATTTCAGAAAACAAAGCACTGACCCATTTGTCAAAACCGTTTCGTTCGTCTTTAGAAATTTTCAATACTTCAGAAATCGCATGGCCAGTAGGCTCTATTTCAAGAATATCGCGGCAAACTTTGGAGAAAAACGGTAGACATTGTCCGTTTTTATCAAATACTAAAATTCCCTGACCGAGGCTATCCAAAACGGTGCCCAGGAGTCGATTCGACTCGCGCAATTCAGCTGTGCGCTGCTCGACCATTTTCTCAAGGTTTTTAGAATAATCTTCAAGCTGGGCCCGCGCTCTCTTCAAGTCCCCGATCACGACCTCTTTTTGCCCAAGTTCTGCTTGGTATTTCGCCGCCAACACTTTCTCAAGACTGACATCGCGAATATTCATGAGATAGCGCTGAGCTGGTTGTCCTGGGTCAATCGGAAAGAACTCAGGAACAGGTTGAATCGAAATCTGACAATAGCCTTCTTTGCCGTCTCGGGTTTTATATTGGACTTCCCGATATTGCGTTGACTCATGGATCATATCCAAAGTCTGGCCTTCTTCGAGAATGTCAGGTGTAAACTCAATAAATTGAGTCATGGACTTTCCGCCCATTAATCGCTTTGCCGACAATTCCAGAAGAGTCGATGCCGAGGCATTGCCATAAAAGAGATTGCGATCCTTGTCGAAAACAAAGACCACCTCTTGAACAGTATCGTAAACTCGGAAAGCACTCATCCTGCTGCCTGTTTCTCATCCGCTTCTAAAAGTTTTCTAAGAGCTTTCATAGCATCTCGATTAAATGAATTTGGTCTTTGCACTTCAATGAATTCCAAGGCCTTCATTGCCGATCTTTCGTTTATGGGCCCCTCTTGCTGAGAGACCGCACTTGCAAAAGCGTTGGCCACTGCCACCACCCGGGCCAGCGGACTTGTCTGAAAGTCTTTGAGGCCACGTGGAAATCCAGAACCATCGGCAAGCTCATGATGCTCGTACACGACCAGGACCACATCATCCGGAATATCGCGAACCGCAGTTACCATTTGTCGTCCGACTTCAGGGTGACTTTGATAAATGACCTTATCGTCATGGGTCATTTTTGCGGCTGGCTTTTGGACAATTCCTACTGGCAATTTTAATTTGCCTATATCGTGAAGCAATCCGCCCAACGCTAGTTTTTCGAGTGTCGACGGCTTGATCCAATTCTGACCGACACCGATCATCGTGGCCACCAGACTCACCATTAAGGAGTGTTTTGCCTGATCACCCTTTAACATTCCGAATTTTTCAATAAGCCCTGACAGCGAAGGATTTCCGCCAACCATCGTCAGCGTGGCATCGTTTACCAGCTTGGCGTGCGCTAAAACCTGCGGACTCATCCCGATGATTCCGATTTCTTTGATCACCGCAGAAAACGCTTCTTCAATGACCGCTAGCTTATTTATATCGGAAACTTTACGCTCGCCAACGAGCATTCCCGCAACTGAAATCGACTGAGCGACCAAAGTGGCATAGTCATCTGCATTGACCCAAAGATATTGTACTTTTTTACTTTTGTATTTCGCTAAATGTTCAGCGGGAGTATTGGTGCCGGCCTTTGCAATCAGCACGTATTTCTGTTCAGAAAGCTGAATATAGAGATCTACAAATATCCTCGGTTTTGACATCACTTCATCAATCGAAACCGGTTTATAACTTTTAGGTATCGGCAGCGTTCCCATGTCTTAAACATCGGAAAGAAATATAGTTTAAATTAATTCTTTGCGCTCATTTCGACTTTAATAGACTAAAGTTTTGCAATGAAATGAGACAAGCCAGACCAAGGGCGATAAAGCGATCTAGCCTTATGTTGAGATGCGAGCAAACCTCGTTCAAGAATGAGATCGACAAGCCTTTAAATCCGATAGACCGAATTCTCAGTGCTCGTAAACGATTCTCACATTATTGATATACTGCTTCATTTGATCGACAATCTGTCGAACCTCTGAATCACTGTCTTTCAAGGCAGCGTCTTCCAAAGAACGGCTTAGGGTTTCTAAGTGGAGAAAGCCATAAGGACGACATATGCCTTTGAGGGTATGTGCGAGGCGCCGTACAAAATCAAAATCATGGCGGCCAATGGCATCTTGGACCTCAACCATATCGTTTTTACGATTCTGCATGAATGACGGAATTAAATCTTTCAAATCGGGATCCGGTCTCACGACCCAGGTCGTCGGTGCCATATTGACTGACTCTTCGTTCATGAGGTCCTCCCTTTGCAAATTGCGCAATCGCCTGAAGCAACTGCGCCTTCTTTATCGGCTTCGACAGGTGGCCGTCACATCCGCACTCATAGCTTTTTTTGATCTCTGCATTCAAAGCGTGCGCGGTCAAGGCTAATATCGGCGTCCGGATAAGTCCCATTGAAGCTTCAAGCTCCCGGATCTTTTTCGTCGCTGTGTAGCCATCCATAACAGGCATTTGCATATCCATCAATAGCAAATCAAATTGATGATCAAAGGTAAGCAATTTCTCAAAAGCTTCCTGACCATTGTCAGCGATTTCGAGACAAATCGGAGTGTTCTTGAGATAGGCCAAAATTAACGACTGATTGTCTCGTGAATCTTCGACCAACAGGACCCGCCACGGCTTTAAGGCTGGAACAAAGTTTTCGACGATCCCAGCTTCAGAAGATAACTCGCTAATACCGTCGACCAAAGTTGCCCTTTCATAGGGCCAATGAAAAGTAAACACACTCCCTTGATTTTCCTGGCTTGTGACAGATATGGCACCGTTCATTGCATCGACGAGCCGCTTGCTGATTGCTAACCCCAGTCCAGTTCCCCCGTGCTTACGGGTAATCGATGAATCGGCCTGAGTGAATTTCTCAAAAACCTCATCAAGACGCTGCTTCGGAATACCAATACCAGTATCAGAAACCTCAGCCTGAATTGCTTCAGTTTTATCGACCAAAATTTTCGTTACCGACACTTGTACGCCGCCAGTCAAAGTAAATTTAATGGCGTTGCCAATCAAATTGAGAAACACCTGGCGCAGACGATTGGGATCGCCCCGCAAAAACCGCGGCACATCCTGATGAATCGAGACAGAAAACGTTAAACCTTTATCCTTAGCCCTGAGGGCCATCATTTCAGCGATATTCTCCACTATCTGAGTGTGATCGAAATCAATTTTCTCAAGCTCGAGCTGGCCTGACTCAATCTTACTAATATCAAGGACATCGTTCACAATATTTAAGAGTGTCCGGCCGGCCTTTCGGCAAATCTGTACGAATTTACCCTGTTCTTTATCGAGCCTAGTTTCGGACAACAAATCTGCCATGCCTAAAATGGCGTTGAGTGGGGTCCGAATTTCATGGCTCATATTTGCCAGAAACTCACTCTTTGCCATCGACGCCAAAATCGCTTGCTCACGGGCTCCGACCAACTCCCGCTCACTGGTCAATCTTTCGGTAATGTCGCGAACATAGGCCGTATAGACAACGCCTAGCTGATGACTAATTCGGGCCACGGCGAACTCCATCGGAAATTCCTGGCCATTAGTGCGCCGCCCAAAAAAGCGAAAACGCCGATTCAACGGAATTCCGCGTAGCTCCTGTTCAAGCCGCAATCTCTGTTGCCCCCGGCGCTTCCAGCGAGGCGGGAGCAAATCGAAAACCGAAAGCAGTTTTTGCCGATGACTGTCGTCAATTAGAAATATACCATCCATTGCGCTATTGGAATCCAGAATCTGACCGCGCCGATCAAACGTGACAATGCCGTCCAAAGCCGATTCGAGAATCGAACCTTTAATTGCCTCACTGGCCTTGAGGGCATGCTCAATTTCAAGTCGCATTTCAATTTGCTGGGCCAGTTGTTGATTGGCCTTCTCAATTTCTTGTTTTCGCTGCAGCAATCGCTCCTGAGCCTGCTGGAGCTGCAATATTAAACTTGAGGAGCGCTGGGAGCCAAAATAGTCAAGGCAGATCCCGCCCATCGGCACGGCATAAGCCAAAACCTTCAAAAACTGACTTATATTAAAGTGATTATCAAACAAGGCTTTTGAGCCAAAAAACAAGTGCGCTTCCATGACCACCATCGGGAGAATACTGAGCGCTAAACTTTGTGAAAAAATCGATTTGTCGCGCCCGATCAGGCGCCACAGGAGAAAACCGCCGGGGAGCAAATAGATTAAGAGCGGCATCAAGGTCAATTCTGACCGCAACCAACTCTTATTCTGCATAAGCGTACCGCCGCTTTCGACCTCTTTTTCCCAGACTAACAGAAAAAACAAAAGCGGACCGACGACCCACAGTAAGTTTAAGATCGTCCGTTTAAGGGAATGTCGTTTGCTGACAGATCGTGACCGACCCAGGGCAGTCAATCCAACAACTAAAATCGTCG
>JAYVXN010000250.1:0-1655 GCA_043785085.1 Bdellovibrionales bacterium
AATTAAGCGCGAATTACGCGGGGCCCCATTAGGATTATTTGCGCCCGCTATTTTTCTTTGCAATTCGCATTATTAAAGCGTAACTCCGCAGAAGCGCAAAAACGCAACCGACGGCTTCGACTGGCCATTTTCATTACGAGAGCGAAAAATGAGGATTTTTTTATTCATACTCTGGCTTTTCCTGAGTCCGTTTGCCGGTGCAGCCGACTACAATTTACATTTTCAAAGTACTGTCGTGAGTCAAGAGCACGGTGACTTTCCTGCTCGTTATTCAGGTCAAAACAGTCTCAGCCCCGAAGCTGATCGGCAAACCAGCATCACTTGGACGGTTTTTGCTGGCCATCGACTTTGGAATGGCGCCGAGCTCTACCTGAATCCCGAACTCGCTGGCGGAAGCGGCTTTAATCGCACTCAAGGTATTGCAGGATTTCCGAATGCAGAAATTTATCGCGTTGACGACCCGAGCCCGAAGTGGAATCTCGCCAGACTTTACTTGAAGCAAGTGCTTGGTTTAGGCGGAAGCCAAGAGGAAATCAAAGACGATAAGAATCAGCTCAACGCCCGCGTCGATGTGAAACGAGTCACGGTCATCGCCGGAAAATTCTCACTCAATGATTTTTTAGATAATAATACTTATAGCCATGACCCGCGCACGCAATTCTTAAACTGGGCCCTGATGGACCATGGCGCCTGGGATTATGCCGCGGATACACGTGGCTACTCTTGGGGTTTGTTTTTTGAACTCAACCAACCGCAGTGGAGTGTGCGCCTGGCCACGGTCCTGGTGCCAGTCAATGCCAATCAACTTGAACTCGATCGAGATTTTCCGCCGCATCGGGGGGACAATCTTGAGTTTGAATGGCGGTTTTTGCACGATCAGCACCCCGGAGCGATTCGCCTATTGGCCTATGAAAATTTCGCAAATATGGGAAATTACCGCAACACCCTCAATACACCCAGCTATCAAATGGATGTGGCGCAATCTCGGTTGCAGAGTGTGAAATACGGTCTTGGCCTCAATGCCGAGCAGAGTTTGAGTGACACTCTCGGAGTTTTTTTACGGGCTTCATGGGATGACGGTCATACAGAAACTTGGGCCTTTACGGAAATCGATCAATCCTTCAGTGTGGGTTTGAGTTTAAAAGGCGCCTCTTGGTCACGCAGCGATGACACTCTCGGTGTCGCCGTTTTGCTCAATGGGTTATCAGATGATCACCGCGCCTATTTAGCTCGGGGCGGTTATGGTTTTATCATTGGTGATGGGCAGCTTAATTATGCGCCGGAAGAAATTATTGAAACCTATTACCTGCTCAATCTCATCAAGGGCTTGGATATGGCCGGTGATTACCAATTCGTGAATAACCCGGCCTATAATGCGGATCGCGGACCGGTTTCAATTTTTTCCTTGAGGCTTCACTATGAAATATAAAATCGCTTTGATGATGCTTTGTGCTTCAACCGCTTTTGCCGCCCGCTTTGAAGTTGCCGGAAAAAAAGGCGAATTGATTTATACCCATACGATGAATGTCGATCTCACCAAGTCCGCGGGCTTACTCTCCGTTGATTTTTTAAAGTTAGCCGTCACTGAGCATGTGCTTGAAAAATTTCGCGCCGATGAGGAGTCGGTGGTTTCAATCAATCAACTGGAAAATGAC
>JAYVXN010000251.1:0-17220 GCA_043785085.1 Bdellovibrionales bacterium
TTCCTCGGTGTAGCGCTTTGCCGTACGGACTTTCTCCAGATCCTGCCTCGCGACAGGCACCCTTGTCCTCAGCTAGAGCTTCCCCTGATTGGGTGCTCAAAAATCTTTCATTTCCTAGGTTCGCGTCCTACCGGGCGCACCAAGTAAACGTGCCGTATCGACGGCACAACATCCTAACAGGCAACAAGAATGAAATCCAACTCAGCGATCTTCCGGTTGAATTGTGCGAAGATCATGAGGGAGATGGTGGCTATTTCACTCCAACCAGCAGACTGCCGACAATCGAAAAACTTGTTGAACAGAATATTTTTCATGTTCTGAAGGAAGTTAATCACCACCAAGGAAAAGCGTCAGAGATCCTTGGTCTAAGCCGACGTACACTGTATCGCAAACTCAAGTGCCCCACGAAAAAACAGGAACCCGTTCTGGAATTTCGCCCACCATTCGCGCCGCCAGAAACTAAAGTAATTCTATTTTTCGGAAGCCCGCCTTCTGTTATTTGGTCGAAGCCCTTGATGCCGGTGGGGCATTTCTGCAATTGATGGCGTTTAGGCGTTTTATTTTTTTTGGGTTCTTGGGCATGCAGTAAACCTTTCTTGTGATCGAAACGAGCGCCAATCTTGGCAAGTTCATCGAAAATTCTATTGGGTGGCACAACAAAAGCAATACAACCGGAGCAAGGATGCCGCCCTCCCCAAGGACTTCTATTCCCACATCTGTCTTACTCCAAGAATATTGGTTTGAGCCCCCAGGAAATGATTAAATAAAGAGTAAATTCCTACATCGGCATAGTTGTGACTTGTAAGATCAGGTCAATTGACTCATTAGAGGTAGATTATTTAGTAATATAGTTTAGCTATACCGCTGACAACTCTACCCAATGGACTGATGAGGATGACTGCAGATCGCAGTGTGTGCTGTTAAGCACGCGAATGAGTGTTGTTTTGAGTAAAAACCGCCTCCTTCGTTGACGCTCCTAAATTCAGGCATATGATTAACTCGGCAGAATAGTCCATAGAAAAGTCGATATGACAAACTATTATTGGATGACTGGTATTTGAATTGGGGCTGAACGACACGCCAAGGTTGAACTTAAACGCGATGAATTTATGAGCATGAGGAGAATATTTATGTCCATAGTGAATTTTAAAAGAGAAATTTCAGCGTCGATGGATCAGGCGATTGAACGGGTGACTCAGGCTCTTCAGAAAGAGGGGTTTGGTATTCTGACCCGAATCGATTTCCACACTAAAATTAAAGAAAAGCTGAACAAGGAAATACCTCAAACTGTGATTTTAGGAGCGTGCAATCCCCAGCTGGCTTATGATGCCTTTGTTCAAAATACTGACGTCGCTAGTCTTCTACCGTGCAATGCGGTTATGCGTACAACAGATAACGGAAAAATTTCAGTGGAGATTGTGAAGCCGACTGCCTTAATGGAAGTCTTGGGAGACAAAATGCTTATTGCCCTAGCAGAGGGGGCAGATCAGCGCCTGCAAAATGCTTTAGAAAGAATTTAAATATTAAGTGAAATAGACACACGCAAATTTAAATAGGAGAATATATGCAACATTTCATAACTGCAGTCGCATTCACTTCACTGGCATTGGGATCATTAGGTGTCGCATTTGGAGCAGAGAAAACAAAAGCCTCACCCGGCAAAACCGCCGCCATGGAGCTGACAACCGAACAGAGGCAAAATATGGCGACAGCTCATGAGAAAATGGCAACATGCCTGCGTTCCGATAAGCCCTTCGGCGACTGCCGAATGGAAATGATGAAAACCTGCGAAGATATGATGGGCAAAGAAGGTTGCTCCATGATGCACGAAATGCACGAAATGCATGGAATGCATGGAATGAAAGGCAAAGAGATGAAACACCATGAGATGATGGAAGATAAAACTTCGAATAAGTGATCAAGCTGAGCTCACGTCAGGCTCTAGGATCTGTGTCCAAGGGGAACGTTTTCAATGACAGATCTTAATACAGGCTTGACACAGCAGGAAGTCGCGGCTCAACTTCACAAATTTGGATTCAATGAATTTGAGGAGCGAAGAGCTTTGTCAGTCGTAGGCAATGTGCTCAAGATTCTTGGCGATCCTATGGGACTAATGCTGTTTTCACTTAGCGTGATTTATTGGGTGCTGGGACAGCATCACGATGCAATTGTCTTACTCATTGCCTACTTTCCCATTGTAGGTGTGGACGTAATTCTTGAACTTCGTTCGCAAAAGGCATTGCGTTCTCTGAAGCGTACCTTAAAGGCAAAGTGCAAAGTCATCAGAGACGGTAAGAACATTTCAATTCTTACAAGAAATCTCGTGCCAGGCGTCAGACTTCGTGTAGAGATCCTCAAGCGAAACGTAAGTCACAGTTTTTTCATCAACTAACACTGCATTTGGCATCGGATCGTAGGCGACGACTTGGCAACCGATGCCCTTCATGATCGAAGCAAAGACCGAGCCAATCCGGCCAGTTCCAATGACTCCAACTGTCTTGCCAAATAAATCGAAGCCCATCAGACCTTCTAGCGAAAAATTTTGCTCACGCACTCTGGCGTAAGCTTTATGAATCTTCCGATTGAGCGACAAAAGCAGACCGGCGGCAAACTCAGCGACAGCATGAGGAGAATTAATACCCCGTCTATCGACGAAAGATAAGGCTCCAAGATCCTTAAAAAATTCAGGGCTCTTATTGCGCCGCGAGACAACTTTTTTTGTTCATGGCATCCTGACTTTGAGCTTAGCCAACTGTCCGAGCGTGGCTTGAATACACTCTGGAAACATATTGACCCAACGTATAATTGGTGTAACGGTTCCCAGCAGTCGCTGTCCCCTAGAATGTGAACATAAAATCAAGCCACTTGTTGTGGTATTAGCTTCACGAAAAGGATACAAGGGGGTCTATTCGTCGATTAGAAGGAAAAAATGGAAAGTCCCCTAGAAAGCACCAGTTGCAGCCATGACAGCAATTCTCCAAGAAAAAAAATAGTTCTCGTCATCGATGACAGCGCTGATTTCTTAAGCCTAAATAGATCCGTTCTTGAAACCGAAGACTATGAGGTTTTCACGGCGCTAGGCGGAGATGAAGCTTTCGTGGCTCTTGAAGAAATCGCGCAGCCCGATTTGATTCTTCTTGATATGCGAATGGAAGATATGTCTGGCCCCGAGTTCTTATTGGCGCTTGAGAGAAAACGACCAGAAATCTTTGAAAATGTCCCAGTCGTTTTTCTGACTGCACTGGACAAAGTTCCAGCGAGCAAAGCGGTTGGCTTCATCAGGAAGCCCTTTGATATTGACCAATTTTTAGTGGCTGTTCAGGGCTTTATTGAAAGAGGAACTGGTCGTAGTCAGCACAAACATTAAAATAAGATCAGCCAGTGGACGCAATCAAAAATGATTTCGGAAGCCCACTCTGACGTGTGGAGTCGGCATGGCAAAGAGCAGAAAGTCAAATCGGCGAATGACGCCAGAAAAACGTGGTCTGCCTCGGAAACTTCAAAAGAATTCTAGAACTGGTAAAAAATCTGAAAAAACTCCCAGGAAAGCGAGTGCAAACGGCAACTCAACTAAGTCTTTAAACGAATTCCCCATTGTCGGAATAGGTGCGTCGGCAGGTGGACTTGAGGCGATTAAAGAACTCCTTTATGCCCTTCCTGCTGACACGGGGATGGCCTTTGTTTTCATTTTACATCTTGAACCGACACGCAAAAGCATGGCGCCTGAGATTCTTTCCCGCGCTACGCGAATGTCAGTCCTAGAAGTCAAAGACGGTATGCGTGTGGAGCCGAATCACGTTTACATGATTCCGTCAAACTGCGACCTGGCTCTTTTGAACGGCGTATTGAGTCTGCCTCCCAGACACGGCGAGACTCGCGGCCCACACATGGTTATTGATACCTTCTTTCGATCTCTCGCACATGACCATAAACGAAGGGCAATTGGAGTCGTCCTTTCAGGCACTGCAAATGATGGAACTCAAGGGCTTATTGCCATCAAATCCGAAGGGGGCCTGGCTATCGCCGAAGATCCAAATTCTGCAAAATTTAGCGGCATGCCTGAGAGTGCCATTGCATCTGGGTCTGTCGATTTTGTTTTGTCGCCAAAAGAAATTGCTGGGGAGCTGGCAAGAATATCCAAGCATCCTTATCTCGCGCGGTCTTGTGGCGATGAGGCGACGCAAACACCTTCCGCATCAAACGACAACAACGAGAGCAAAGATATTGAATCTGGGCCAGACGAGGCTTTCCACAAGATATTCGCCATGCTGCATACACAAATGAAAGTTGATTTCTCGAATTACAAGCAATCGACGATCAAGAGACGTATTCAGAGGCGGATGATCGTGCGAAAATGCGAGAACGTTGAAGCCTATGCAAAATACCTCAAAGGCAACCCCAACGAAGTCAAAGACCTTCATGGCGACATTCTCATTCACGTCACTGAGTTCTTCCGTGATCCAGATTGTTTCAAGGCGCTTCAAAGTCAGGTGTTCCCAAAGCTATTGAAGAATAGCACCGCTGATTTACCCATTCGCGTATGGGTTCCAGGATGCTCAACGGGTGAGGAAGCTTATTCACTTGCCATATTGCTTCTCGAATATCTGAGCAACGCTGGATTCAGAAGACCGATTCAGATTTTTGCTACAGACATCAGCGAAGATGCAATTCAAAAGGCAAGGAAAGGCGTCTATCCTCAAAGCATAGAGAGCGCAGTCAGCAAAGAGAGGCTTGAGCTCTTTTTTGAGAAAGTGAAGGACGGTTATAAAATCAAAAAATCTATTCGCGATCTCTGCCTGTTTTCAAAACATGATGTCACCCGCGACCCGCCTTTCTCAAAGCTCAATCTTGTTTCTTGTCGCAATGTCTTGATCTATTTCGCGGACGTTTTGCAAAATCGTGTTATTCCGATCTTCCATTATTCGCTAAATCCTGACGGTATTCTTTTTCTGGGTAAGGCAGAGAGTCCGGGTGCTTTTTCAAAGCTGTTTTCGCTTGTCAATAAGACGCACAAGATCTTTGCCAAGGTAAACATTCCGACTCCTCTCATTCTTCGCACTCCAGTGATCGCAAATCAGCCGGATGTTGAAAGTACAAATCAGAAGTCCTTTCAACAACCCAAGAGCGGAGCTGCTTTTCAGAGAGAGGCAGAGAGAATCGCAGCTTCCAGATACGTCCCGCCATTTGTAGTTATTAATGAGGATATGGATATTTTGCAGTTCCACGGACGAACTGTTCCTTATCTTGAGCCCGCATCGGGTCTAACCAGCAATAACTTGTTCAAGATGGCGAGACAAGAACTGTTGCATGACCTTCGCCTGACGATCGGTTCGGTCACAAAGGAAAATGCGGTCGCCAGAAAAGAAGGTTTGTCTTTTGACGTGGATGGAAACCGTAAGACGGTCAACATCGAAGTGGTGCTCGGCAATCCTTCAGCACTGCCTGGAGAACGAAATTTCCTAATTTTCTTTGAAGAGGTAGCTTCACTGCTCCTTCCCAAGCTAGCCAAAGGATCAACTGGGATAGAGCGTGGTCTTAAAAAGGGACAAAAAGCGGCTCTGGACAAGCAGGGTCAGAGGATCATCCGACTTGAGAAAGACCTGTCTGCTAGTAAAGACTTGCAGCGCTCGTTGGCTCAAGAGCATGAGACAACTCAGGAGGAGCTCACATCAGCCAATGAAGAATTGCAAAGCGCCAACGAGGAACTTCAGAGTACGAATGAAGAGTTGGAAACTTCTAAGGAGGAGCTGGAATCCTCCAACGAGGAATTGAGCACGGTCAACGATGAACTGCAAAGTCGAAACGCGGATCTGCTCATTCTCAGTAGTGACTTAGATAATGTAATGAATAACGTAGAAATTCCCATTGTGCTCGTGGGAGGTGACCATCGAATCCGTAGATTTTCTCCAAAAGCCGAAAATGTTTTCAATTTAATACCTGGCGATGTCGGGCGACCGATTGCCGATTTCAAGCTTGCCTTTGAAGTCGAATTGGACGCCATGATATTGAATGCAATTAAAACGTTAAGCCCACAGGAGCGTGAAGTTCACGTCGATAAGAGCAGGTGGATACGTGTTCAAGTTCGACCGTATAGAACTGTTGACGATAGAGTTAATGGCGCGATAATTGCGCTGGTCGACATCACGGCGCTCAAAGAGCACCTGAGCGAAAGTCAAACTGCCCTAAAATACGCGACGTCGGTCGCAGATACCCTCGCGCTGCCTTTGGTCGTTCTTGATGAAAATTTGCATCTTTTGTCGGCTAACCAAGGATTCATCAAGATGTTTGAGATTGTTCCGCACAAAGACATTGGAACAGACTTGATGAGTGTTCTTGGCGGTAAGGGATGGAGTATTCTACCACTGCGAAAACTCCTTTCTGACGTCATGACCGAGGATCAAGAGCTAGTTAATTTCGAGGTCGAGCACGACTTCCCTGAACTCGGGCATCGAATCATGCTCCTGAATGCTCGGCAGATAAAATGGCAAAACTCTGTGCAGAAGGCCCTGCTTTTGTCGATCGATGACATAACCGAGCGTAAATCGCTTGAGCGCGATATCCTGCGCGCTAAGGAGGATGCTGAACATGCTAATGCGACCAAGGACGTTTTTCTTGCGACTTTGTCTCATGAGCTTCGAACCCCACTGTCTGCAATTCTTTCGTGGGCGCAGTTAATTCAAAGAGAAAAATTTGCTCCCGAGAAACTCAAGCATGGCATTGAAACAATCGAGCAGTCTGCTAAGACCCAAGGTCAATTGATTGATGATCTTCTCGATGTCGCCCGAATTCAATCCGGCAAACTTTCTACTAATTTTGCCGATATCGACGCGTGCGAACCTGTGAGATCGGCCGTAGACACAGTTCGCGCCTTTGCAGCAAAGAAGCATATTGTTTTCGAAATTGAATTGAAGCTAGAGTCGGAAATAGTCTGGGGAGACAGCGAACGCCTTCAGCAGATCGTGTGGAATCTTCTCACCAATGCCATCAAGTTTTCCGCTAACGGCGGTACGGTTCAAGTCCGAGTTGAGCCAGTCGAGGAGGAATGTCACAAATTTGTATCAATCAAAGTCATTGACACGGGCAAGGGAATTAAATCTGATTTTCTACCGAAACTTTTCGAGCATTTTAGTCAGGCAGATAGTGGTTCCATTCGTACTCACGGAGGCTTAGGGTTGGGCCTTGCGATAGTTCACGAATTGACTCGCATGCATGGCGGCACTGTTCGCGCAGAAAGCGACGGCTTAGGTAAGGGCTCGACATTTACTGTTCTTTTGCCAGTGAAATCAGGAGAACCGGAGAGAACAGGTGAGGCTGGAGCCTCTGCTAAAAAGCGAATCGGGGCGGAGACTGAACGTCCCAATCTTTTTGGTCTCTGCGTAATGATCATTGAAGATGAACCTCGCACTCTTGAAGTATTGAGCGAAGCGCTGGTTTCTTTTGGCGCTAAGACAGTCTTGTGTGCCTCCGTTGCCGAAGCACTTACGGCTTTCGAAAAATCTAAACCAACTATACTGGTGAGTGATATAGCGATGCCGGGTGAGGATGGTTATAGTCTGATCCGCAAGATTCGAGAACTTGGACCTAAAAAAAATGGTGACATCCCGTCACTGGCACTTACCGCATACGCCACAGAGAGAGATGTGAAGAGGGCTTTGTCGGCCGGCTTTGATTCACACATGGCAAAGCCATTTGATACTTTTCGTCTTGGTCATGTTGTTGCTGAGCTTGCAAAGAAGAAGTTCGTCGACCATGAAAGAGAGAATAGTAAAAAATGAAATTAAGAGTCGTGAAGCGTTCCGCACGATGTCTTAAGAAAGGACCATGTGCCGGTTTTTCAAAATGCCTTTGAAGCCTTGGATAGTATCAAAAGTTCAGATCGGGTGTTTATCCATGGCGCCGCCGCCACACCTGGTGCCCTGATTCGAGGACTAGTCGAAAGGGCCGCGGATCTCAGACAAGTCGAAATCATCCATTTACATACTGAAGGGAAGGCCCCCTATACCGCACTTGAAATGCACGATCATTTCAAAATTAAAAATCTCTACGTTGGCGCCAATATGCGAGAAAAAATCAGTTTTTTTTATTTGATTATATTCCGTGCTTTCTGTCTGAGATTCCGGCGCTTTTTCGAAGTGGACTCCTGAAAATCGATGTCGCATTGGTTCACCTCTCTCCACCCGACCGCCATGGTTTCTGTTCACTGGGCACAAGTGTCGATGTCGCGAAGGCCGCAGTTGATTCTGCGCAAACGATCATTGCGCAAATTAATCAACAAATGCCGCGAGTACACGGCGATGACTTTATCCACATAGACAATATTGATCGATGGATTGAGGTCAATGAAGCACTTCCAGAAGCAACACGCTCGCCTGTGACTGAAATCGAAAAACGCATCGGTCAGCTGGCCGCCAGTCTGATTGAAAATGGCTCTTCACTTCAAGTCGGAATTGGCAGTGTGCCCGACGCTGTACTCAGTGAACTAATGGGACATAAAAATCTCGGACTTCATTCTGAAATGTGGTCGGATGGCGCTCTTGACCTACTTCTCTCTGGCACGATTGACAACTCACAAAATATCGTTCATCCGGGAAAGTCTGTATCAACTTTTATTTTTGGATCCAGACGAGTCTACGATTATATTCACGATAATCCTTCGGCGATTCAGTTAGAAGCCAGTTACGTGAATAGTGCAAATGTCATTGTCTGCAGTCCAATTCTAAAATGAGTACTCCAGATATCGTTGGCGCACGTCACTATGCTTTGGCGAATGAAAGTCGGCGAACCCTTGCGCAATATGCCGAGCTCAAGGACATCATTGCCATGCTCGACCTCGAGCAGCTTTCAACCGCGGACCGCGCCCTTGTTGCCCGAGCACGCCGCTGAGAGAGATTCTTGACTCAACCTTTTTTCACAACGGAACAGTTCACTGGACAACCTGGCAAACTGGTCTGTCTTGGTGATGCGCTCGACGGCTGCGAGCGTATCTTGCGAGACGAGTTCAAGGACAAGCCTGAAAGTGCTCTGTATATGATCGGCGCAATCGACGAACTCACATTAAAAACACAAGCGGAGGTCAACGATGCCAGCACCGGCTCTCATGAATCTTAAGGTGCTCCTGCCGTTTCAGGTCTTAATTGAAAAAACCGGCGTTACTCGAATTATTGCCAAGACTGCGGAGGGCTCGATTGGATTATTGCCCCATCGGCTCGACTGCGTAGCGGCACTCGCTCCTGGGATTCTAGTTTATGAACAAGTCACCGGCGGAGAATCGTATTTGGCCGTCGCTGGCGGGGTAATAATTAAAACGAGTTTAGAAGTGGTTATTTCTGTCCGCAATGCAATTGCCGTCAAGATGCTGGAGACGCTGGTCGCAGTGCCAAAAAAACTTGAAGTATGGGCTGTCGGAGAACGTGTCCACGCCCTCCTGACTGAGCCCGGACTGCAGCCTGCGAAATTCTTCTCAGTGCCAAGATCGGTCCAGGCCATCACTCCACTTGTCGAGTAAATTCTCCTAGCAAGCGAGAGCCGGCAGTCTGAAAGCCCATTCTCTGAGCTCCACCTCTTCGCAAACCGCCCAACAGCGGGAGCGGGATATGCACCCGTCAATCAGCGTCTGTTGCCACTAAACGAAATCTGGCGACGGAATTTGACCAATCAGCAGTGGTCAAATTTGTGGCCAAGCGAAAACCTGGCAGAGGTTATTGGTAGCGGCACCACAACCTTACGCGCTCTGATTGGTGAATTTCTTTTCGTCTCAATCTTCCGTGCCTGGACCGAATCGCTGGCGAGCGAAAATGCCAGCCGTCTCGCAGCCATGCAGCGAGCCGAAAAGAACATCAACGAAATTTCAACGGATCTCGGACGTGCATTCAGTCGTTTACGCCAAAGTAAAATTGACGAAGAATTGTTCGATGTCATATCCGACTTCGAGGCGATGAGCACTGACCAGAAATGAATTTTCCGTCAGAGAGCTCGATGATTCGCTGGGCTTGGCCCACAAAGCCCGGATCGTGGGTGACCATGACGACCGTCGTACCCGCGCGATTCTCGCCGCGGATAATTTCCAACACTCATGCGCCATTTGCGGTGGCGAGGCTTCCAGTTGGCTCGTCGGCAAAGAGGTAACTTGGCTTCATGACTGTGAGCACTGTCGGAATTTTTCTTGGATTTCTATCATCGGGCACTAATACAATCGAATAGAAGACTGCGCAGATTGATTTCATCAGGTATTCACTAATAGAATCCTAAATGTTGCGATTACTCCATAAATAAGCGTAGCATCCTTCGATTGTTTTGACTGCACCGGTCACGCCGGATGTTGGAGTTGAACAACTCGGTTTTTTTCGCTACGTTCTCAACGTATTTGCTGCGAAACACTTCACCGCGTCCGCGCGATTCTGCATTTTGCATCCACTTGCAGCAGACCCTGTAAGAGACGCAAGAGATTTACTAAGTGAAATTAATACGACTGAAACCATTTGCCGAAGACGAATTCCATGTCTTTGACGACCCCGTTCGATCTGACATTTTTAGCCGCTCAAGACTTGAGTCCCATGGCGAAAGCTTGGCCCGGGCACAATCCATCATTGGAAATCCCCGCCGCGGAAAGAATATCGCACCAAGAGTGGTCGAAAATAGTTTCGTACTCGAGAAAGCTTATCTTGCTCTGCTTCGAGATGTCGATCAGAGACGGGCCATTTCGCCGGCCGCCGAGTGGTTGATTGACAATTTTCACATTGTCCGGGCGCAGCTCAAAGATATTCACGATCATCTTCCACCCGCTTTTTATCGCGAGTTACCTAAGCTCGCCGATGGACCCTTTGCTGGTTATCCAAGGGTTTACGGCATTGCGTGGGCCTTTGTCGCCCATAGCGACAGCCGTTTTGATCCTGAGCTTCTCAAGGGTTTTCTCAAATCCTACCAGAGTATTCAACCACTAACGATTGGTGAGCTTTGGGCAGTTTCGATAACTTTGCGAATCGTCTTGATCGAGAATTTGCGGCGCTTAAGTGCACGGATCGTGGGTTCACAAATTGCACGAAAAAACGCTGATGATCTTGCCAATGAGCTTCTCGGTTTGGGCGAAAGCCCACCGCGGCCTCTTCATAAGATTATCGAAGCGTTGGATGAAAAACCGTTTGTTCCGGCTTTCGCAGTTCAACTTTTACAACGACTGCGCTTTCAGGACGCAAAATTGGATCCGGTTTTAGTGTGGCTGGATGAACGGTTAGCGAAAGCCGGTATGGTTGGCGATGAAATCGTTTCGCTCGAACATAACAGCCAAACTGCGGCAAACGCGACCGTCCGAAATATTATCACCAGTTCACGAATGATGTCTGACTTTGACTGGCAAGCGTTTTTCGAGGATGTCAGTCTGGTCGACGAGGTGTTTAGAAGCCACCCGCTTTATAGTGAAACAGACTTTGCCACTCGAGACCGCTACCGACAGGCACTTGAGGAATTGGCGCGGTTTTCGGACTACTCCGAGCTCGATGTCGCCCGTGTTATTATAAAAAAAACTGAAAACGCGCGTGCCATCGATCGATCAACTGACATTCACCTATGTGATCGGACCTGCGACATCGGCCATTATCTGATTTCGTCGGGCCGGCATGAAATTGAACCAGCCATTTCTTTTCGCCCCCCATTGAAGCTGCGACTGCTGCGCTGGTATATAAGAAACGGAACGGCGACTTATCTCGCGGCCATTTCTCTTATAACACTTTTGGTGCTATTCTTTACCGGCAGGGCTGCGCTCGCACAGGGTGCAACACTCTGGGCGATTGCACTCCTCTCTTTCCTCGGGCTTTTTCCTGCGTCTGAACTTGCAATCGCGATTGTCAATCGAACGACCATTGCTCTCCTCGGTCCGCGCCATCTTCCCCGCATTAGTCTAGAGGACGGAATACCGGAGAAATTTCGTACGTTCGTGGTCGTGCCCACCATGTTTACCGAACAAGCGAAGATTGAGTCTCAGCTTGAGCAACTTGAAGTTCATTATCTTTCGAATCTCGATGGCGACATTTTTTTCGCTTTGCTGTCAGATTGGCGAGATGCCAACGATGAGCACGAAGCGAACGATCAGCGACTTCTTGAGATCGCGACGGCAAAGCTAGGCGCTCTCAATCAAAAATATGGACCGACCGAGAGTGGCTTTAATCGCTTTTATGTCTTCCACCGTCGGCGGCAGTTTAATCCAAAAGAAGGAAAATGGATTGGCTGGGAGCGCAAGCGCGGCAAACTTCATGAGTTCAATCAATTGCTTTTAGGCGAAAAAACGACGTCCTATATTTCAACTGCGTCTCAACCGTTGGTCGTCCCCCCTCAAGTACGTTACGTAATCACACTTGACTCAGACACAAAACTTCCACAAGGCGCGGTTGCCCAGCTTGTCGGTACGATTGCGCACCCGCTTAATCGTGCGCGTTTCAATAGTGAGGGAAATCGGGTCACGGGCGGATATGGGATACTGCAACCTCGGATTACACCGTCATTGCCCTCCACAAATGACAGTACGATTTTTCAGAGATTGTCTACGGGCCCGTCCGGAATTGACCCTTACGCATCAGCGATCTCTGATGTTTATCAAGATTTGTTCGGAGAGGGCTCTTACACGGGCAAAGGGATTTATGATCTTCGTGTTTTCGATGCCGCACTCAAAGGTAAAATTCCAGAAAATACATTGTTAAGCCACGATCTGTTGGAGGGAAATTTTGCGCGTTGCGGTTTTTTAAGCGACGTTGAGTTTTTCGAAGATTTTCCATCCCACTCTGAGGTGGCTGCGAGCAGAACGCACCGTTGGACCCGCGGTGATTGGCAGCTCTTACCTTGGATCTGGCCTTGGATCTGGCCTTGGATTTGGCCGAAGTTTTTCGGAAAAAGCGGGGGCGCCATTTGCGGTATCGGTCTCTGGAAGATGATCGACAACCTGCGACGATCTCTGGTACCACCGATGACATTTTTTTTGCTCTTTGCATGCTTGGCAATTCGCGACACTGAGCAGGCAGGTTGGCTGACGTTGGCGCTGATGAGCTTGATTATCGCCACTTTGGTTACCTTTGTCGTCGACGTTTACCCGAAACGAAGAAACGCGACTCGACTGCAGCAATTTAGATCAGTGGTCTATGACCTTAAAGTAGGCACAGGACGTTTCGCACTTGCTCTTTCTCTTCTTGCACATCATGCGTGGATGTCGATGGATGCGATCATCCGAGCTCTCTATCGATTGTTGATCAGTCACAAAAAAATGCTGGAGTGGACGACAGCTGCCCAAGCGAAGTCTTCGGCCTCCTTGAGTTTAAGAAGTTTCGTGAGCGGCATGCGTGGCGGAGTGATTCTCACCATTATCGGTGCCGTCTTAGTGGCCGTATTTAATAGTTCCTTATTTCCCCTGATTTTACCATTTTTGATTCTATGGATTTGTTCACCGGCCCTGGCAAGAACCTTTAGCCTTCCGCCGCAAGTGAAATCGATGCGCTCGCTTGACCCCGAAGAGGCTCAGTTCCTTCATCTCTCGGCCCGACGAATTTGGCGATTCTTCTCAACCTTTGTGACCGCAGATGAACATTATTTGCCGCCAGACAACTTTCAAGAAGATCCAGTGTCGGTGGTCGCACACCGCAGCTCCCCGACAAATTTTGGCCTTTATTTGCTCTCGGTTTTTGCGGCGCGGGACTTTGGGTGGATCGGCATTTCGGAACTTTCAGAACGTTTAGAGAACACGCTGAAGAGCATGCGAAATCTGCCGCGTTTTCAGGGGCATTTTTATAATTGGTACGAGACCACTGGCCCGCGCGCTCTCGAACCAAAGTACATATCATCCGTCGATAACGGTAATCTTGCGGGCCATCTACTTGCTGTTGCCCAAGGCTGCCTTGAGGCCCGTGATCAGATCGTTTCAACTTCGGCGTTCAATAAAGGAGTTTTTGACACTCTTATTTTACTCGAGGATTCAATCAAAAACTCGGCTCAACCGCCGTTCACTCAAGACCAAAAAGAAACTCGAGCTCTCTTTGATCGAATTGCCGCACATCTTCTCACCCCAGATCACTTGATTGAGAGCCGACAGTCTCATTGGGAAGTAATTCAGGTGCTAGCTCAGGAAATCGTCGACACCGCTAAAGATGGCGAAGTCGTTGGCTGGGCACGCGCAATGCAATTTGATATTCAGAGCTCGGTCAGAGATTTTGAACAACTTGTCCCCTGGGCAGCATTTGCTCAGAGTCGCTTTCTCCAAGGAAACTGGCAGAGTCTGCGGCAAAAGCTAGATGCTGAACTGAAGCTTAAAGACGTCTCACTGCACTGCGAACGGCTCATCAGCGAAATTCTCAAACTCAAACACCAGACCAAAGACTCTGCCACAAATTCTGCGATGAGTCCGCCGCCAGAGTTTGTCGATTCACTGCTTGAGGCGCTTGAGACGTCGCGACTGCAATCTTCGATTCTAGCGCAAAAGTTTCTTGAACTGCATGCGCTCTGTCATCAGTTTTTTAGGGAAATGGATTTCCGCTTGCTCTTCGATCCAGCTCGCCAGTTATTTTCTATCGGGTATCGCGTGGCAGAAGGTGCGCTCGATGCAAGTTACTATGATCTCTTGGCCTCTGAGGCGCGCCTAACAAGCTTCATCGCTATTGCCAAGGGCGATGTTCCAGCTTCGCATTGGTTTCGCCTCGGGCGAGGTTTAACGATTGTCAATAAGGGTGCGGCGCTTGTTTCTTGGTCCGGTTCGATGTTTGAATATCTCATGCCATCGATTGTCATGCACACTCCGCCTGGGAGCTTGATTGATCAATCATGCCGACTCGCAGTCGCAAAACAGATCGAATACGGCATAGAAAACAATACCCCTTGGGGAGTTTCAGAATCTGCTTACAATAAACGCGATCTTGAACTGACGTATCAGTATTCCAACTTTGGGGTGCCTGATCTTGGTCTCAAGCGCGGACTTGGCTCAGATCTCGTTATTGCACCTTATGCGACAATCTTGGCGACAATGTATGAACCCTCGAAGGCTGTGAGCAACCTCCGACGATTGGCAGATCAGGGCGCGATGGGTCCCTTTGGCTTCTACGAAGCGATCGATTATACTCTGGCCCGCCTGCCAGAAGGCAAAACATCGTCTGTGGTCAAAGCCTACATGGCACATCATCAGGGAATGTCGTTAGTTGCGATCGCCAATGTTTTTAGAAAAGGCATCATGCGCGAACGATTTCATGCCGAACCGATCGTACGTGCGGCTGAACTTCTTTTGCAGGAACGTACGCCACGCAACGTGAGTGTTACAAAACCCAGTGAAGAATCGTTTCAAATTGGCATTGTCAAAGAAGATGCCGAGCATGTCTCAAGGCGCTATCATAACGTCAACCGACTCGTACCAACAACCCAGGTATTGTCCAATGGTGAATACACTGTCATCCTGACTTCGTCAGGATCCGGCTACAGCCGCTGCCGTGATCTCGCATTGACTCGGTGGCGTGAGGATGTGACCCGCGACAACTGGGGAAGTTATATTTATTTGAAAGACCGACTGAGTTCGAAAGTATGGTCGGCTGGATATCAACCGACTTGCATCGATGGCGATAGTTATGAAGTGACATTCTCTGAAGATCGCGCCCGGATTACGAGAGAAGATGATGCGATCAAATGTGAGGTCGAGATTTTTGTGTCGCCCGAAGACAATGCTGAGGTTCGCCGAGTCACGCTCACCAATAGTGGAGAAGTTGCGCGCGAGATCGAAGTGACCTCATACTGTGAAGCAGTTTTGGCGCCACAAGGAGCGGATGTTGCTCACCCGGCTTTTTCAAACCTTTTCGTCCAGACGGAATATGTGGAGCACATGAATGCCCTGCTCGTCACGCGCAGGCCCAGGTCCGCCCAAGAAAGACCTCTCTGGCTCGCGCACGTTGTGGTCACTGACCATGCATCTCTTGAGCCCGTTCAATATGAAACTGATCGAGCACGATTTCTCGGCCGAGGTCAGACTGTTCGCAACCCCAAGGCCCTGGCAAACGGTCAGGTTCTTTCAAACAGCGTGGGGTCGGTTCTTGATCCAGCATTATCGTTGCGAGTCATACTGCGCCTTGAGCCGGGGGTGCCCCATCACATCACCTACTCCATGATTGTTGCAGATACACGAGACGAAATCCTAAAAATCGCGGATAAGTTTCGCGACGCAAATACATTTGATCGTGTGTCGAACTTGGCCTGGACACAGGCACAGGTCAAACTCCACTTCCTCAACATTGAGCCCGACGAGGCCCATCTATTCCAGCGCTTGGCAACACGACTTCTGTTTATCGACTCGTCTCTGCGGGCATCAAGCGAGATGATCAAACGCAGCACGAAGGATGTCACTGGCCTTTGGGCACATGGAATTTCAGGCGATCAGCCAATTATTTTAGTCAGAATTGATGATATTGAAGATCGCGGTATCATTCGACAACTGCTGAAGGCCCACGAATATTTGAACAACAAACGATTGAATTTCGATCTCGTCATCTTGAATGACCGCGCAAACTCCTACGCACAAGAATTGCAAAGCTCACTTGAGTCGATGGTTCATAGCGGAACGGTTTCGTCACACTCAAGCCCCTCTGAAATGAGAGGTAAAATTTTCGTTCTTCGCTCTGATCTTTTATCTATGGAAGACCGACTACTGCTGTTTGCAACTGCGCGCGCGACACTCTCGAGCAGGCAAGGTAGTCTTGCGGAGCAGGTCAAACGCACACTTGTCGGTTCTAAGAAGGCCTTAAACCTCGTCAATACGTCCGTGAGCAAACAGGCGCGGGAAAATGACTTGCCGGTCGCCCGGCTCAATTTCTTTAATGGCCTTGGTGGATTCACCGAATGCGGTACGGAATATGTCATTATTTTGAGAGCGGGTGCAACCACGCCGGCACCTTGGATCAATGTGGTTGCAAATTCCGAGTTTGGATTTCAGGTTTCCGAGAGCGGTGCCGGTTACACCTGGGCGCAGAACAGTCGCGAGAATCAACTCACACCCTGGTCCAACGATCCTGTCTGCGATCCGGTCGGCGAAGCCTTCTATATACAAGATCAAGATACGGGCTTTCTATGGACTCCCACAGCCCAACCCATTCGCCTTCAAGATGCGACCTATTTGGCTCGTCATGGTCAGGGCTACAGTCGTTTTGAACATTGTTCTCGCGAGATCCACAGTGAACTCACGCAATTTGTCGCTATGGATCGGCCTGTGAAAAT
>JAYVXN010000252.1:0-5662 GCA_043785085.1 Bdellovibrionales bacterium
ATGGTTTCCAATGGTCGTGAACAAGAACGCCCTTAAAGCCCGCCAAGATTCCCATGCGCTCCATGGCGTCTTTGCCCCGCTTTTCGTCAGGATGAAAAAGAGTAACCAGTTCGTTGGACAAACAGTGAAGCCAATGACGTTTGCCGCCAATATTAATGCCGGTCTCGTCGGCATTGTTGCAAGGTGATATCAGCAGTTGCCGCTTCGCCCACTCTTCAAACGAATCAAGTTTCTTATACGCCAAGACATTAAAGCAAGAAATCGAGCCCTTCGACAAAGGCAACCCGAACTGGTCATGAAAACAATCCCTGACACGATCCAATGGTACAAGTTGAAACTGTGACAAGTAGACCGACGTCGCCTTTACTGAACTTCCGTATTGAGCCGGCTCGGTCACTCCTTCGGGGAAGTCCGCAATGAACTCAACACCATTCTTGTTTTTTACGATTTCAGCTCGATATTCTTGAACGTGCACAGAAACTTCAACGTTAAACACTTGCCGCGATTCAAACCCAACATGTTCGTACCGACCAGGTGGAAGCGTTTTTCGATCAACCAAAATATCCACCGATGCGCACGGTACTGCGACCTGTTGAAGAAAACTTCCTTTGTGCCCCTTTTGACCACCAGGCTTTCTTTTTCGACCTTTCGATTTTTTACGAGTACGTGCGCGATTGGGATCTTGACCTGGCGGCTTGCTGCTATTGGAACTATCGAGCCCTAGGCGATTTGACAGGGTGACGACCAAATCAACAATACCCACCATCACGATCTTAAAAGATGGGGAAATGTTTTTCTCGGATTCTATCGCTTGTCTTGCCGTAGTCACAGTTTCAGTGACACTAACTTTTTTCGCCACAGTTTGATCCCGCCCCTTGATCAAACTGTAACACGATATTTTTCAAGCCATTTTGGGTCACGAAAATTGAGCCAGTTGAACGCAAAAAATCATAACACTCGAGAGCTGGTCCTCACAGTTTGCGCCCAACCATGCGCCAGTGTCGAATCACAAAAAGGCAATAGCACGACCGTTAGAAAAATATATGAGTTTGTGAAAATCTTCCAAAATATGTGTCAACAACAAATATTCATTTTCTATTTTATGCTGCGGCTGACCAGTTACCACCCGTCTTAGTGGACTGGAAAATCTAAACTGAACCTTACACCGGCGTAGATTATGTGCTGGAGACGATCAGCGGCCTGCGCGCTTGGGTTTCGTCGATTGGTCAGCCGGAACTTTGGAAGCAGGGGCAGACAACCTGAGACTGGTGCACTTGTTCATGTTAATGAGTTCGGCGTTAGAGACAAGACGATCAACGAGTGCGGCAGTAAGTTGATGGTTTTTTAAGAAGCTCGGCCATTCTTTGAAGCCAAGCTGGGTTGTGATGATGGTCGTGGCTTTCCTGTGGCGCTTTTTTAGAAGCGCAAAGAAGAAGCCGGCTTTGTCGGGATTGATTTCAATGTAACCGATTTCGTCGATTATCAAACAGCCATAGTCGGCAAACTTTTTCATAACTTTTTTTTCGGAGTGATCCGCAGCGGCCCGATAAAGATCGCTGAGCAGTTCGGGAAAGGTGATAAATCGGCCGCCATGCCCCTTGTTGATCGCGTCGATGAGGAGTGCGGTTGCAAGCCCCGTTTTGCCGACACCCGTGGGCCCAATGAAGACTACGTCTTTTTTTGCTGCGAGAACTGACTGCGAGTCGAAGAGTTCAAGGACACGTTTTTTGCTTAAGCCCGGCTGCAGATTGAACGGATATGTTTCGATCAGGTGTGGCTCCTAGATGCGCGCCTGGCGCATTCTCTGCGTCCGGGCCCGCTCTCGCTTCGCCCGGCATTCGGCATCGATGATCTGCTTGAGCCAGCCCGTATATGACGGACTCTCACGCTTGGCACGCGCGATACATTCGTCCCATGTCGTTCGAAGCTCGGTCAAACGCAGGTAATTCAGCTTACTCTCCAGATCCTTGTCCATTGTCGTTGGCCCCTTCTGCTAATCGTTCGTCGTATTTACTAAAGTCCGGCGGCTCCGAGACATCCAATTCAGGATGAGCATCGGCGCTGGGCGGACTGTCTAATTCAAAATCAACGGCGTCGTACGGCCCATCCCGCAAGAGGTACACGGCCATTCGCTCAAGCGTCTCCATGTCAGTGACGCCGTAATGCTGCGCCCGTGCCAGCACCTTTATGAACACTTCAGGTGCCAGCTTCTGCGATAGCCGATGCAGCTGCCGGATGAACTGATTTCGTTTGACTATCGATAACGGCATTAGCTTTATAACTTCGAGATAGCCCGCCGATTCCGGACCCAATGCTGTCAAACGCCGTTCCTCGGCCACTGTCGGCTGCTTCTGGTTTCGCGGCCGGAGCTGTGGAATATTTTCGGGCTTAATGGGTTTACCTTTCACGCCCCAGGGCGGTCGCTTATACTCGATCAGCATTTCACGATTTTGCACGATCCGGATCTTGTCTGCGAACTCTAATACCTTAACTTCACCGCGCCCCTCGCCCGGAACCCAAAAAAAGTTGCCGTCAAAAGAAGCGTAGCCATACTGGTCCGTACCGCGGTCATGCTCAATAACTGGAGGCGACACGTACGCTGGGATCTTTTTCAGATAAGGCTTTTCAAATTCAAATAGCTCCGCAGGTATTAGTCTCGTTTTCTTATGCGGACGAAGAGGGATTCTTTTCGTCGCCCACTCAAACGCCTGCGCATTGAGATCTTCGAGAGTTGAGAATGTTCGCCCAGGAAAAAAATTGGTCTCAATAAACCAAAACCCGCTCTCGATACCGCCTTTTCTATCTGAATGCTTGATTTCGTGCGCAAACCACGTAAATCCATACTGGTCGGCGAACGCGACCATTTCTGGCACCATCACGGCCCGCTTGCCCGAACCACGAAGGACGGCAAGATTGGTGTTGTCAATGATACAGTCCCTGGCGGAGTAGCCAAAGTGATCAAGAGCTTCGTGGAAAAAACTCTTCATCTTAAAACGATTAAACGATGGATAAAATTTAACAAAACGCCGCTTACAGTAGCGAAGGTAAAGGCTTGAGCCAATGACGTTTGTCTCCTGACCATTGAGAGGCAACTTGTAGGGCGACGTATCGTGCTGCATCTCAAGCCCTGGCTCATCCGGGATTTGGGCGTCGCGCCTTTGAGGGGTAGTTTCAACCAAACCTTGCGAACGGCAGAGACGTGTGAGTGTCGAGTAGCCGATCTCTATCTTATTCTCTTCCTTGAGCCGCTCGTGGACCCGCTGGACATAGCCCTGGCATTCAGAAAATAGTTTCTTGAGCAACTCCTCAGACACGACCTTGCGATCACTTCGCGCGATCACCTTAGGACTACCCCCGGATTTAACGATGTCGCGGACCGTGCCCATTGACACCCGCAATTGCCTTGAGATCGCGCCAAGACTCACCCCTTCACTCTTAAGAAGGTGGATTGCCTTTCGCTTGTCGGGATCGATCATAAAATTCCCTTAAAACTTTCGTAAATGGATTTAATTTGCTCAAGATTTGGTCGGCCAAAAGATCCGCGCGTGCCAGGAATGCTGGCTTCGTTACGTCTATGCCGGGCAGTTTCATGCCAAGCCGGCCCATGCAGCCACCGATAATCTCAAAATCGCGCACGCAACGGCTTTCTACCTCGCTCAGCTCCGCTGACTGCTGGTCGCGATCGCGCTTTCGCATGCCGTCCAGCGCCCACTCAAGATCACCACTTCGCATTTGTTTTCGCATTTCATCACCGCTGTGGAAAAATCCCGACGCCAGCATCTCGATCTCACGCGTGCCCAAACCCTTTCCCGACGTTAAACTCACGAACTCCTCGACGTCGGCCTTTGCCCCACTCTCCTTTAGGCGCCTAAACGGAAGCAGCGTGTAAAGATACGAGTACGCATGAAAAGCCCCGGACATAATCGAATTTTTTGTCGCCTCACCCATTTGTGAAAAACTCTGCACACGCACGCTGACCCAGGCACTGCTGCGCTCAAGCCGCCTGGCAATTTCGCTAACCGACAACCCGTGAACAGATCTCAGCTCCTCAACAAAAGTTGCCTGCTCAATAAAACTCATCGCCGTCTGATTGGCTTTGCGAAGCATGTTGATGATCGCCGTAGCTTCGTCCTCACCCAGACTTTGAAACGGCACGATCTGAAGACCAATCTTTCGCGCGCAACGGAGCCGCTTAAAGCCGTCCAATAATATCTTGAGGCCATTGGGCTCAACGACGCCCGACAAAGCGTCCTTTATCCCGACGTCCATGATCGATAACAATAGCTGTCGCTCGCGCGCGCCTGAACGCATCCGCTGCTTTTCGTATCGAAGATCCAGTTCATTGATCTCGACTTCACCTGACAATTTCTCCCCCGTTTTCCCCTCGTACACTTACCAGTCACGGATATCGCCGATCGATGCTGATTTTTCCAGGCCTCGTGATCTCACTTTCTCTAAAATAGACAAAATAAGTTCAGACAACTCCGCGTTCGCCAATCGCACGCCATCGATCAACCAAATCAGCCACCTATAATACTGACGCCGATACTCAACACCGGCGCCAGGCCGTGCCGCCAACTCGCAGCCCCTCTTGCCGCGCCTCTGATTCAACACTCTCTTTTTTCGTTTACCTTCTGGCGTCTGATTGCGCCTGCGTGATCGCGCTCTTGATGATCTTTTCCGTTGGCGTTCTCGACAGCCAAATACGCAAAGCAAATCGCTTCGGCCGAAGTTTGACTTCGCCGTCAAAAATTCAACTCGACATAGGCGGCATTTGCAAATCGACAACTCGCTTTGGCGTTCGTGCGCGAGTTGCTCAATTTGATCCACGTAATTCAACTTCAGCACACTCAGGCTCAAAGACGCGTGCCAATCGCACTTATTTGAATACGCAGCCTGCAAAGCCTCTATCGAAAAACCAGATCCTCGCTTATCCTTGATATAGTGTTAGGCATAACCCATTGTGACGTGATCAATTCTTGATTGCGCTCTCAATGGGTTTTTTTTATTCTGACGTCTCAAACTGGTACAACTTAAGTGAGCGCAACCCCTACAATCTAACTGAGCCCCGCCGCACTTATGTTGGATTGGCTAGACATAGCGAAACCCTAGAAGAAATGGTCATTTACGAAACCCGCTATGAAAATGACCGAGGTCGTGTTTGGGTAAGACCCAAGCAAATGTTCTTTGAATCGATTGAACTCAATGACAAGCCCACTCCGCGCTTCAAAGAAATTTCGCTGAAAATTGCGACCACTACCGATATAAATGAATCGTATATCAATATCATCGCTCCTCTCATTGAGAAGTCATTTGGCCAATGGGACTCCAAATGGTTCCATTCGATCTTTAATCAACACAAAAAATTCAATTTGGCGATTGCCTACATTGAGGATCAGTCGGTCGGATTCAAGATCGGTTACGAACGAGACCAAAATGAATTCTATAGCTGGCTCGGTGGAGTCCATCCTGAGTATCGAGGCTTAGGAATCGCAGACGACCTCATGACAGCCCAACACGAATGGTGCCGAAAACAGGGCTATTCAAAAATTGGAACAAAAACACAAAACCGATTTAAAGCGATGCTGATGCTTAACATCAAAAACGGATTTGAAATCATAGGCACCGATCCGACAGATAAAGATGGGATGAAAATTATCAT
>JAYVXN010000253.1:0-5649 GCA_043785085.1 Bdellovibrionales bacterium
CTGACTGATATTGATCTTCAAGATTTGCGCCGCAATATCGCCTTGGTCACGCAAGACGTGTTTTTGTTTCGCGACTCGATTGAGAGAAATATCCAGGCCGGTGATTACAGTCGCGATATGAAAGACGTCAAAGAGGCCGCACAACTTGCCAACGCTCATAATTTCATTATGAATATTGAACAGAACTATAAAACCAATGTCGGTGATCGTGGTAATCTTCTCTCTGGCGGAGAAAAGCAGCGCGTGAGCATCGCCCGAGCAATTTTTAAAAATGCTCCAGTTTTGATTTTAGATGAGGCGACCAGTGCACTGGATTCTGTGAGTGAAATGGAAGTGCAAAAAGGTCTGACTCAGCTCATGAAGGGGCGCACCGCTTTTGTGATTGCGCACCGGCTCTCCACGGTTTTTAGCGCTGATCGAATATTAGTGATGAAAAAAGGTGAAATTGTTGAGCAGGGCAGTCATCAAGCGTTGCTCGATCAGGGCGGAGAATATTTTAATTTTTTCCAGCTGCAGATGAATCATCAAGAGCGCGCAAAAATTATTTAGAGTCGTTACAAAACTTAAGGCGCGCTGTTGCCGAGGCTAACTATCAGCTGAAGAGCCTGGGTTAGCGCTTGAGCGACTGAATGATAGCTCATTGTAAGAATATCCAGGCCGCCATTGTACAGCGTGCTGGCCTGATCCGGGTGAGTCGACAGATAAATGCCACCCATCCAAACGGCCGTTTTAAGACCAAGGCCCAGCAGATCGACCGGTTGAGCGACCGGAATCAAACGTGACATGGGTCCTCGAGTTGTCGCGGTCTTTGCAGCTGTGTCCATCAAGTTATAGTAGTTCGTATCGCCAACACTCTTAGTATTGTCGCGCTTTGCCGCCTGGGCCGCCATCAAAGTATCAAAAAGCCTCGGATCTGTTTGCGCCAGAACGATTAAAAACTCATTGTCCTTGGTCGAGGCATTGAAGTGCCATGCCGACTCCAACTGAGCCTCGATGTCAGCTTGCGGACTTCCGGTATCGATATCTTCGAGCTGATCAATGAGCGGAAAAATACGCAATTTGATTCGCTTCAACTGCGCCATCGGCTGCCAGTCTTTTAAAGGCAGGCGATATTGCGTAGGCAAAAGATCAATCGCCTTATCCAATAGACCCAAAATTGAATCCGTAAACAAGAAAATCTTAAGCCCAGTGGCGACTTCATCGGTGCGCAGTTTATTCAGCATCGCTTTCGTGCACTCATAACACGAATCAAATGACGCGCGAATCGCACCGAGATCTATATTGCGATTTCCAAGATGAATTTGCGGAAACAAAGTATCGATATTGCGAATGCCGAGGTTTTTCAAAATATTTTGCGCCGTCTGGGCGCGAACAAGTTTCTTGGCGTCCGGCGAGACCACCAGCGCACTTAAATTCGCGTTCGGCATATTTTGGTTCAGAATTTGCGCGTAATCGGCGTCCACGCCAGAAGTCGTTTGTTCCAGATAAGTTCGAACATCACTGTATTCGTTGAAATTCTCACCTAAACGGATTTTAGCTTGCTTCAACTGTTTTTGCAGCGTCTTCCTTTGGCTGCGCAATGTCGTTGACTCAAATGCGCTGACGACCGAAATCTGAGCGTCCAGAGTAGTGATCAGTTTCGGCAAACTTTGCATCTGCCAGTAGCTCATTTCTACATCATGAAATAGGAGTCGATATTCTGAAACAGCAGATTCGGCATCGCCGCGAGTGAGCAGCAGCAGCATTTTAACGAAGCGATTTCGTTCTTTAATTTTTGCTGTAGTTTTCAGACGGCCAGTGAAATCTTCAGAGTTCTTAATAGATTGTTCGTCATCACGAAGGTCTTTAATCAGCTTAGAGGCTTCGATGACCGTATCCGGATTCAGTTTAATTTCTGCGGCAAGAGACAGCGCAGATTGGTTTTTCTTATTAAGGATTTGCTCGACAGAAAAGAAGTTTCGGCATTTTGCAGTGGGCCCAGAAACTGCCGCATTGGCGGGGTGACTTAAACCCAACAGTCCGAGACTTAAAATTGTGGATAGGGCGAGATTTATATTTGCAGGCATCGGATTACCTCGGTTTGGTCAGGCGTTTTGAAGTATTTACAGCAATTGAAATGCCAAGGCCCAGGTAGATTAAATCATGGATGACTGTGAAAACATTGGTTTTAGGAGCGTAAAGTGATCCGATGTGGCGCAAAACGGTCATCTCAAGATATCGACAACACGTTTGTTTGTAACTAAGTTGAATGGGTAACTCAATGAACTGGGTTACCCTCTCCTTTCGTCTCGTCATTCAGTCTCAAAATGAGACATCTCCATCGGCGATGCCAGGCCATTTTTCTGAATAAAACCTGCATCCTGGACCCATCTGATCAAAATTTATTCGTCACCCATTAAAGTTGTCCAAAGTTTTGACGATAAGAAATTTGTTGGCTGTGAGCAAGTATTTGACGGCTCAAATTGACTGTCGAAACTTTTTGAACTTCACCTCATGGCAACGAGATCGCCTCTAAAAGGAGTAAGTCATGATCAATTGGGATGAGTTTGAGCATATACACGTCATCAAAAAACTAAAGCAGATCTTGCAGTCATGGTGGAACATCGACATCGTTTTCACAGACGAACGAGGCCATCTGCGCGGCTTTGACCGCACGAAGATGAATTTCGCTCATCCCGGTGTCGCCACATACCTGAGCAAAGACACTGCTGTGGATAACTTGGCGGAAATGGTGACTAAGACCATCGACGACTTACGTCTTTCTGAAAATCGCTATTCCTTCCGCCGCTGGGATATGACAGCGTTTGATATCGCGGTCGTTCCGATTATCATTGAAAACGACCTGATGGGCACTGTGGTCGCGATGGGATTCTTAAAAGATGCCGCTTCAACTCAACGTTTGGCAGAAATCAGAGAGCGCCTGGCCGCTTTCGGAGCCGGAAACGACGTGATCGAACACACTCTCTCTCGCACAAAGTATTTAGACGATGCTGAAAGAGACCATTTCGTTGAACTGGTCGAATTGGTGGCGCAGGAAGTGATCACACTCCACGTAGAAATTACCACTCGCGAGAACCGTATTCGCGAACTCAATAAAGAACTCGGCAGCCGCTACAAGTATGACAACATGATCGGTAAATCAAAGCCGATGCAGAGCTTGTACTCACTCCTTGATAAAATTAAAACTGCCGATAGTACGGTCTTGATTCAAGGTGAAAACGGTACTGGAAAAGAATTGATCGCCAAGGCGATTCATTATAATTCCAATCGCAAAGAAAAAGCCTTCGTTATTCAAAACTGTTCAGCGTTCAACGATAACCTTCTTGAATCTGAACTCTTCGGTCACATCAAAGGATCTTTCACGGGTGCGACTCGCGATAAAAAAGGTCTCTTTGAAATGGCTGATAAGGGCACCTTCTTTCTTGACGAGATCGGCGATACGTCCCCACAGATGCAAGTTAAGCTCCTGCGCGTTCTCCAAGAAGGAACTTTCCTCTCCGTAGGCGGTGTTGAAGGCAAGAAAGTGGATGTGCGCATTATCGCAGCCACTAACCGACACTTGAAAGAAATGGTCGAAGCCGGAACATTCCGGGAAGACCTGTACTATCGCTTGAACGTCATTAATATTCGGGTTCCGCCCTTGCGTGAGCGCAAAGAAGACATTCCAATCTTAGCGGAGTTCTTCTTGAACAAAGCCGCTGAAAAAGGTGCGCCTAAGAAAGTTTTGACCAAGCGGGCTTTAGAAAAACTCTATGACTATCCGTTTCCTGGTAACGTTCGAGAGTTACAAAATGAAATGGAACGCGTTGTGGTTTTGAGCGGAACTGAAGGAAAACTCACTGCTGACATGCTCTCGCCGAAAATTCTTGAAGCGAGCGAAAAAGGCAAAGTTCAAGGTGCGCGCGTGCACGGAAAACTCAAAGATGCTCTCGAGGATCTCGAACGCGATCTGATTAAAGAAGGTTTACGCCGCACGGGCTGGAATAAGTCAAAGCTGGCCAAAGAGCTGGGTATCAGCCGCGCTGGTTTGATCATGAAAGTTGAAAAATACGGGCTTGATAAGCGCCGACTGATGAAGCCGTAAAACTATTAATATTGAGATTTTATCGAAGCCGGTGTTGATCGCCGGATTTTTTTTCATTCACGGCGCGGCAGTAAAAACATCTTTAGAACTGCACCAAACGAACCAGAACGGCCCTCGCAGACTTGCAACGTCTGACAATTAACGAAACGCCAATCGGAGCGGTAGTTCGGCAATCGCGCGGTTAATGCCTACTCATCTCCCAAGCTCTAAATTGATTGTGATTACGGCACAACACTCGCATATTTTCAAGGGACTCAGGCCCACCGAGTTCGAGAGGAATTTTGTGATCGATTTCGAGAGCGTGTTTTGATGTGCACCTTCGGCCGGTTTTTTGGTTCACGTATTCGCATTGGTGATTGGCTTTGTCTTTGAGCTCTTGCTTGAGTTTGACCGAGATGTGACGACGCGCTCCACGTTCTGGTCGAGCGGCTTGAGTTTTAGGCCCGGACTGAACTTCCGACTGAGTTTCTGACTGAGTTTCTGACTTTGACGTCGATTTATATGCAGATCTTTTTTTAGGCCGAAATTGTTTTAAAGCAATATCCGCAAGCTGCGAGAAAAACACATCCCAGCGTCCGTCGTAATTCTTGTGTGCGAGCAAAGATTTGAGTTCCGCAAATTTCGCCATATCCTGAAGGCCCGCAGCAAACTGGATCTGGGTCAGCTTCGCACTCAGGGGTTTAGTTTTTTCAATCGCAATTTCTGGAAAGAATTCCGCCAAGACTCGATCTACCACGGTTTTCGACTGGTCCTCAACCGCATTTAAAACATCACGCTTATCTGCAACAAACCTTTCCCAAGATTTTCACCTTTTTTCCATACCGCTAATCCCCTGACAGGCCCCCACCCAATCCTCCGCCCTGCACTAATTTCTAAAAAAAACTCATAAAACCGAAACACTCTGCCCGAGAAAGCAAATCCCCGACTGACATCACGGCTTTAGCAAAACCACAGGTACCCAAAGCACTGACCATTGATTGGTCAGAACCATGTGCCGAAGTTCGGCACATGGTTTGTAATACCCACTGCACCACTCACACTCTGAAAGGGTGTGGCTGAAGAAGAGCCAAGTATGAACGGGGAAGGAAGCTCACTGTGCTGAACAAATTGATGTCACGACTGAACAAAATAATGGATGGACTTGCCGGTTATCAGTTGGAATTCCAACGAACTGAACAGGTTCACTTTGGGGAGTGGTCGCTCTCGCGAGACGAGCTGCTGTTTGGTCACGGCGGCGGCTTTCCGTCGTTTGTTGAAGGCATCAATAAGGGCCGGTTTGGGTTTCCGGTGTATATTGGCGATGAGTTCAAAGGACTTGTCGCCGTCAGAGGCTGGGAGCAGGCGAGCGATAAAAACCTGATTTTGCTCGCCGAGCTCCTTGCCCTGATTTTTCAAGAGAGCATTCAAGGTGCTGAGAAGAACGAATTGCTGCGGGCCCTTGAAGAGCGGATTCAACTCGATCAGACTAAGTCTGACAGCGGCAGCAACGTCGTGCCATTTCGCAAAACCACGCATCGCCTGCATATGGAGATGCTCGAATCAATGGTCATGGAAGACGAATTAGT
>JAYVXN010000254.1:0-1647 GCA_043785085.1 Bdellovibrionales bacterium
GAATCCGAATCGTGTTCGGATAAACCCGAAATCCAAGAAACGCGATGCCCTCGGTCACTGGTGCCACCATTGTCACTTTTTCTTTCAAATTGAGTTTCAGATCCATAAAAGCGTATCGCCTTATTTCTGCCAGCAGTTCCGTCAAGGTTACTTTTGAATTCGAAAAACAAATAAAGTCGTCCATATATCTGACATAGCCGGTCGTGCCTTGAGCTTCTTCCAATTTTCTGTCGAAAGCGCAAAGATAGTAATTGGCAAAATATTGGCTTGTAAGATTGCCGATTGGAATGCCCTTGCCTGGCATAGTGGTGGGAATCTGGTGGTCAATTATAATTGAAAGAATATTTAGAAATTTTCGATCTTTAATGCATCGATTTAATATCGACTTCAGGACATCGTGATCGATCGTCTCAAAATATTTTCGAATATCGCATTTCAAAAAATAGCGTGATCTTCTTGCAAACGTTTGACATTTGGCCAATGCGCGATGACTCACTTTGCCGACCCGGCAAGCATAGGTGTTATGAATTAGTCGAGCGTCAAAGACCGGTTCAAGAATTTTGCAAATGGCGTGATGAACAACCCGGTCAGAAAAAGCGGAACAAAAAATATTCCTGACTTTTGGCTCCCGTATTTCAAACTGACGGTAGGACTTGGGTTTGTAGGTATGATTGAGCAAATCTCTCTGCAGATTTATGATCTCGTTTTCCAGTGAAAAGTAAAATCTTGCGACATCGGTTTTCCTCTTTTTCCCACGGCAGGCTCGGTGAGCGGCCTCTAAAAGATTTTCAAATGAAATGAATTTTTCAAAGAGATTTCCCGCGCGATTCACCTGGCGCCCGACTGCTGGCGCAACCATCCACCAACCATTGAACCTATTTCATGCAGCAGGTACATTGCATGCTTATATCCGTCGTGACTCAGAAACTTCTGCTCATAAGAAATTCGCAACAGAACTCGTACTTTTTCAAGACGAAGATTAACTCTTTGGAGAATACGCCGTTTGTCATTCGTGTATCTTGCGTCAACTAAATCTTCCATAACTTCGAGACCGATATTAATGAGTCTCTCTGATAGAGTATATCGGGCCTTTTTCGGAAATCTTTCAGTTGCGAAAAACAGCCAGGTTAGAAACTCATGCCATTTGATGAAAACAGGTAAATCCCCCTCTGACTTTTCTGTGGCTGATCTCATGGCTGGCTGGCCTCTGGTAGATTTATTTTTGCTTCATCAGGATTTGTCATTTTGATGATCTCTAAAATATCCAATCCATAACTATCAATTTTCTTTTTGCCGACCCCTTCAATTTTAGCCAAATCAGAAAGGGTTTGCGGGCGTAGGCGCACAATCATGGCCAATTGACGATTATTGAAAAGGACGTAAGGCGGTAAACCTTCTTTTTTGCAGCGCTGAGATCGCCAATCGCGCAGCAAATTAAACAGGCCCATTTGCTCTTCGCCCAGCAGTTTGTGCCAATCATTGCCATCATGAGGCCTTTTATTCTCTGCTTGATTTAATTCAGTCCGAGCGGGGAAATATTTCAACACTTGAGTCAGGTACGGGATTTCATTTCTCACGAAAATGTAGTCATTGACCGAGATCAGCTCTTTATCGCGTACGAAATCAAATAACTCCTCATCGTTGAAT
>JAYVXN010000255.1:0-5610 GCA_043785085.1 Bdellovibrionales bacterium
CAATCAAGCTCCAGAGCTTTGCGATAGACGTTATAGGCCGTAATCGAAAAACGGCGCCAGCGCTGCCTTCCGGGCACTTTGACACCATGGATGTGCACGCCATCTTCGATTTTCTTGCCAAACGGCCCAAGTGTCACATAGTGCGTTTCAAAGCCAGCTTCTGACAGTGCGCGACACTCTTTGTGGAAAACCCGGATGTCGTTTGTCGGGTGAATAGTTGAGAGATGACAAACTTTCCAATTCATGCGAGTCATAATGCGTCCTTAACAGATTTAGTTGGAGTCTAGTAAAGTGCTTGAAGTAATGTCAAATGCGCCGTCATACGCAGGATCAATAAATGGCTCAGGAGAGGCTCTGGATAATGCTCTGGTGCATCCAAGTGCCACTGTTGAGTCCGAAGTCGTCCTCGGCGCGGGCGTGAAAGTTTGGCACAATGCTCATGTCCGTCGCGGCGCCATTCTCGAAGCCGGCGTGAGTCTTGGTAAGGACGTTTTTATTGACGCAAGTGTCCGTGTGGGTGCTCATTCTCGGATCCAAAATGGCGTCAGTGTTTATCAGGGTGTTCATATCAGTGATCACTGTTTTATCGGCCCGCATGTGATTTTCACCAACGATTTAACGCCAAGAATTGGTCTGAAATCCTGGAAAGTAATTGATACTTATATTGATCCAGGGGCCTCAATCGGCGCAGGCTCGATCATTCGCTGTGGTGTGCGAATTGGCTCATTTGCCATGGTCGGAGCTGGGGCTGTCGTGACCAAAGATGTTCCGGCTTTTCATATTGCCATGGGACTTCCGGCCGACTGCCGCAAAAAAATCTGCGCTTGTGGCCAGCAACAGCTGCCGCTGGAATGTGCGCTTCAAGAACTGATTCAGCCGTGTTGTGAGGCCAATCTGATTCCGGAAATGCTGCAATTGGCGCACAAGGTTCGCAGCGCACTTTAGTTCTGGCGGATTTGCAGAGCGTTTTTGATGCACCCCTACCACCAGCGCTGGAGTTTTCAGAGAACGCCCCAGTTCAGGGGAACTAGCTCTTTTGCAATCGCCTCAGGATTTTTTCGCTGGCCGTGCCGTCGCCGTAAAGTGCATGTTTGAAACTCATGTGATTCACCTGAAACCATTTAATAGCCGCCATTGCCTTTTCTGGATCTGGCCCGACCACCTTATTGGCTCCGGCATCGACGAGTTCTGTCCACTCAGTTTCAGTTCTGAGAGTCACGCAGGGTTTTTCAAAAAAATAAGCTTCTTTTTGCAGACCGCCACTATCCGTGAGGACCATCTGGCAGCGCTGGAGAAGATTCAACATATCAAAATAGCCAACTGGCGGAAGCGTCGTAATGCCTTTGAGAGAGAGGCCGTATTCTTTCAGATATTTCTGCGTGCGCGGGTGTACCGGCATAATGACAGCTTTTTGCCGAGCGAGTTGCGTGAAAAGTTCGACGACATTCTTAAGATTATTCACATCATCGGTATTTTCAGCTCGGTGAATAGAACACAGATAAAACTCGCTATCGAGAAGTTCAGCAATTTGCGCGCTAGGTTTGGCAAACTTGGAATAAAAAAGTGCGCTATCGAGCATGACGTCGCCAACGACTTCAATTTGCCCCTCGGAAACACCCTCATTTTTCAATATTTCGCGAGCCGCTGCGGTAGGGCAGAACAAGTACTTTGAGACTTTATCGGTGACGATGCGATTGATCTCTTCGGGCATACGCAGATTATGGGAGCGCAAGCCAGCCTCAACATGCGCGACAGGAATATGGAGTTTGACGGCTGCCAAGGCTCCCGCCAATGTTGAATTTGTGTCGCCGTAAACCAAGACGGTATCGGGTTGCACATGCATTAGAACTTCTTCGATCTTTTGCAACATTTGGCCCGTCATCGCCCCATGGCCTGAGCCACTAATGCCGAGGTTGAAATCCGGTTTTGGAATTTGCATCTCTGAAAAGAAAATCTCATTCATATTTTCGTCGAAGTGCTGACCCGTGTGCACGAGACTGTGGGAGATCGATGCAAATTCAGGCGCGCGAAGTACTCTTGCAATCGCAGCGGCTTTAATAAATTGCGGGCGGGCGCCGACGACGGTTAAGAGCTTCATTGTAAGTTAAACCTCTTCATCCACAAATCTGTACACAGAAGTCGCCACAGGGCGCCTGAGCCCAATTCGCGTTTTGCCAAAGAGCGCTTGAGTGAATCCGCTTTGAACCAATCATGCAGTGGCGAATTCTGAAGCTGTGCTTGGATGCGCGAAAAATTTTTAATTTGCCAGGAGTTTTCAGGCGTCACAAAACCTTTTTTATCGACCCTTAATCGGACATTTTCCGGCATGAGGCCTTGCATTGATGAACGTAAAAGCGGCTTCGTCCAACCGCCTTCATAATGAACTTCAATTGGTAGTTTCAGGTAAAACTCAACCAATCGATAATCCAAAAATGGCGTGCGTGCTTCAATTGAAAAAGCCATGGAATTTCGATCTTCATAGCGCAGCAAGGCTTGTAGCGAGCCCTGTATTTCATTTCGCCTCAACTCGCGCGGCTCGGTTGGCCCACACTGAACTCGACTGCCTTGATATTCTGATTTCAGTAGAGGTGCCAGTTCGGGCTGATGGAGGCTTCTCTTATTCAAAAGCGAAAACGCCGTTTTTCCGATAGTTCGTGGCAAGCTCTCGGTCGAACCGAGAATGCCGGATTTTTTAAGGTCTCTGACGCTGGCTAGGGTTTGCGCAATTCGCCCGCGTTTTAAGAGCGAAGCCAAATGCAATGGTAAATAGGAATGGTAGCCGAACATGACTTCATCAGCACCTTGCCCGTCGAGCAGAACTTTGATACCATTTTGGTTGGCGAGGCGCATGACATTCCATTGGGCATAAATGCTGGTTGAACCGAAGGGTTCATCTTGATGATAAATAAGTGCCGGAAGCTCCTCCCAGATTTTTTCCATATCCGGAAAAACCTGGTGCGATTGCGCCTTCGCCCGCACCGCCACGTCTTGCGCAAAACCCCACTCATCAAAGGCTTTGTCTTTAAAGCAAGAAGTAAAGGTCTTAAGTTTTGCCGAACTTTCTAACTCGCGCATCAAAAGGACGATGCTCGAGGAATCCATTCCGCCTGATAGGCAAGAGCCAACTTCCACATCACTTCGTAATCGCAAACGCACGGAATCCTGCAGGAGTTCGCGAAACTCTTCGACATAAGTGGCATAAGACTGTCGAGTTTTAGATGCAATTTCCGGTAAATCATAAAAGGCCTGGATTTTCGCGGCACCCAGGCCCGCTTTAAGGTCCCAGAGAATCGTATGTCCGGGTTTGAGTTGCGAAATCCCATCAAAACAAGTTTCATTTTCCGCATTAATTTCGCCAGCGAGTAAAAATTGTGTTACCTGATCGCGGGCCGCTCGCTTTGAGCCAAATCCAGACAAATGAAGTTGTTTAATTTCTGAAGCAAAGGCAAAGCTAGTTTCATCTTGGGCAAAGTACATTGGCTTCACACCAAAGCGATCGCGGCTGGCGAAGAGAAGTTGTTTCTGAGAATCATAAATCACAAATGCCCACATGCCATTGAAGCGCGAAACGCACGCTTGGCCCCATTCGGCATAGGCTGCGAGAATCACTTCCGTATCCGTGTGCGACTGAAAGCGGTACCCTTTGCTTTTGAGTTCGAATTGAAGTTCGCGATAATTATAAATTTCGCCGTTGTAGGTGATCCAATAGCGACCGGATGGATCAGAAAGCGGTTGGCGCCCGGCTTCAGTTAAATCTAAGATCGCAAGTCGGCGATGAGCAAGGCCTACGCCAGAGAGGTGGCCGGAGGTTAACGGCTCAGAGCTATGATTATAAATTTTGCTCTCATTGAGGGCTGAAGTATTTTGAACCTGACCCCAAAACGCGAAGCCGTCGCCATCTGGGCCACGATGAGCCACTAGTTCAGACATCTTCTGAAGTTTTTTGGCATCCAGGGGATGCGCATTAAATGTCAGTAGGGTGGCAACACCACACATTGCTTGTCCTTATGGTGCTTAACATTTAAGCGACCGATTGCCAATTCTCATTTTGCTCGGTATTAATATCGTGCACAAAGCAGGAAAAGCCATTGAAAAAAGCAGTTCACCTTGTCATTAGCGATTTTGTAAACGACTCACGCGTTTTAAAAGAAACCCATTCGCTGCAAAAGCAGGGATGGCAGGTGACGGTGTTTGCATTGCATGGTGGCAAAAACGCCCAGAGAGAACAGATCAATGGTGTCGAAATTCGCCGCCTGCCGCTTCTGACGCGACATTTACCTAAAAACTTTTTGGTACAGCTTATTAAACTGGGCGAATTTGGACTGCGCATTCTTCCACATTTGCTGACGGCAGATGTGGTGCATTGCCATGATGTTGATCCTTTGCCATTGGGAATTTTTGCGAAATTTCTGCGTTTCGGTGGTTTGTCAGTGGTCTATGATGCGCATGAATTGCAAACCGAGCAACCCATGGCAAAGTCACGGCGAAAAGTTATGGGCATTGTCGAGAAGTTTTGCGTGCGTTTTGTGGATGCTTTTGTGACAGTCAGCCCCAGCATTTCGCGGGAGTATGCAGAACGCTACCAAGTTGCACCACCCAAACTGATTCTGAATTGTCCGCCAACCTCCCCAGTTCAGCGCCGAGATATTTTTCGGGAAAAATTCGCGATCAGTGAAGCCGCCCGGATTTTTCTCTACCAGGGTGGCCTGGTACCGGGGCGCGGCCTGGAACTTTTGCTCGGTTTTTTTCGAACGATTGATCCAAGAGAAGCCGTGCTTGTAGTAATGGGGAGCGGGTCGCTTGAAGGCTTAGTTCAGCAGGCCGCCACGACTTTTAGTGCGATCAAGTACTTACCAGCGGTGCCGATGGCTGAGCTCTTGCATTGTACAGCCTCGGCCGATGTCGGCATCCTGTCAACTGAAGCGGACTGCCTCAACAGTTACTACTGTCTGCCCAATAAATTTTTTGAATATACGATGGCTGGGCTCGCTGTAATTTCAAACGACGTCCCGGAGGTGCGAGCCTTGGTTGAGCGATTTCAAAATGGCTTAGTCTATCGCGCCGAAAATCCAGAAACTTTTGCGCAAGCTTATCAAGAGATTTTGAAAAAAAATCTCGATTCTTACCGCTCCGGCTCTCGTGCCTTGGCTTCGGCCTACAACTGGGAAAATCAGGAAAAAGTTCTGCTCAATATTTACGCAGAACTTTGAGCTTAGCACCGACGTCATATTTTCCGTGGTCCGCAAATTGGAATTCATGCGAATACAAGTCAGAGTGATGTTCAATTCTCTCGTAAATGCCGCGTAGCTGCGACAGAAGCTAAAAATCTGTCGCGCGCATTGCGGCGGATTGAACATTAAAAATTGACTAAGCTGCGCGTCGAGAGTTTTAAATGGAGGGTAGGAATCTGATTTATTTGCATTTTACTAGTACTGTCCTTCGGTCGACGCCAATTGGCTTTTTACCGAGATTACAGGAAATGCAGATTTGGGTGAATGGGGAAACTTGGTGCAGCAAACATGACTTATTTAAAGCGAGGAGCCATCGTCGGTCGCAAAATAAAATTTGCTGTCGTCGGCTGTGGTCGCATCTCTAAAAATCATTTTGCTT
>JAYVXN010000256.1:0-5598 GCA_043785085.1 Bdellovibrionales bacterium
CTGAAATTACGAGTTCGATATTTTTCGATGATCGTGGCTAGGTTTTTCGTCCGGGCGAATTTGGCAGCACGCTTAACTCCCGCCGGACCATGGTTGAAGGCGGTCACCGCCAATGGCCAGGAGTGGCCAGTGATCAGATGGTTTTCTTTGAGCAGCTTTGCGGCGGCCTCAGTCGCCTTAAACGGAGATTGGCGCTCATCTATTGAATGATCAACGATCATAAATTTCTTGCCGGTATTACCGACAAATTGCCAAATTCCGGATGCCCCGACTTTGCTTTCGGCCGCGCGATTAAAACTGCTTTCGACAAATGGTAGTCGGGCCAGCTCAACAGGAATATGCTTTGCCTTGAAAATTTCATTCATACGGGGAAGGTATTGAGCGCTTTCAATAAGACCTTTGCTGAAATAATCTTTCTGACCGGTTTGCACACGAACTTGTGAACTTGCCTCGGCCGCTCTTTTTCGAAGCTGACCCGGAAGTCGCTCCAAAACGGCACTCACTAACTGCTCTTCATCACGAAGGTGCGAAAGGTCCTTTTTATGACTCAGACTTTGTAAGGCGAGCTTGATTTTTCGGACCTCATCGGCAACCAAACGATCAGCCTTTTGATTGCGCATCCATCTCGCTTTCGGTTTGGACGCATTGATGATTTCCGTAACGTCCACCACTTTATAAACAATCCATGGATAGCGAGCATGATGAATAATGCGGTGGTTAGAATCATGAATCGTATACACATCAAACCAAAATGAAACCCGATCATGTAGGTCTTCTGGGATCGCAAATTCTTCATCAATAAGGCTGTCTTTGTCGGTGAGTATTTTCTCTTTATTGAACTTCGTAAGATCCTCGATAGAGCGAAAAATACCAGCCAAATCCAGCGGCATTTGTAGTGGCGGTTCTGATTTTGGCGATAATGAACTCGGCACAACCGGAATTTCCGGGATTGCCGCAATGTCTTGTTTTGGCTCAGGCTTTAATTCCCCGATTGGGTGGGGCGTGAACAAGACAAGGGTTAATAAGAGGAGTGTTCCAACAAAACCCCACGCCAGACCCGTAAAACGTCCGAGAGTGAGCGTCCAAACCTTTGGCAAAATTTTAGAAACTATTGTTAGGAATTTCGGTTGTTTCGGCATTCCTGGAATTAGAGCAATCAGAATGCCAAAACAGTCTAAAAAATCATCAATATTATTAATGTGTTAGAGCGTATCAGACTGAGGCACTCTGAAGATATTTCGCAAAAGCGGTCATTTTTTGTCGGAATGTTGGCCATTGCTCACAATGTGATCAGCAATTGAGACATGAGATTGCTAGAATCTCATGCCAGAAAAGGTGCCAGTTTTAGACGGTGATCGTCTCTTTAAAGTGCCCGAACACATCGCGCATCGCATTTGAGATTTCACCCAGAGTCACCTTGCCTTCAACCGCATCAATAAAAAGCGGCATCAAGTTATCTGTGGCGACAGCGGCGTTGCGAATCCGTTCGAGATGTGTAAGTGCCAAAGCTTGTTCACGCGAGGCTTTGAATTTTTGCAATCGACTGATTTGTTCAGCGGCAACAGCTTCGCTCACCTTAAGAATATCCGTCTTTCCAGATTCTTCTTGAATGAAATCATTCACACCTACGACAATTTCTTTCTTCGACTCTACATCACGCTGAAACTTGTAGGCTGCCGATTGAATCTCGCGCTGAATCCATCCGGTCTCAATGCATTTAATGACGCCGCCGAGTCCCTCAATGCGCTCAATATAATCAAGGGCAGCCGCTTCGAGTTGGTCGGTTAAGGATTCAACCATAAATGAACCACCCAAACCGTCAATGACATCGGCAACTCCCGATTCGTTGGCGATGATTTGCTGCGTGCGCAAAGCCACGGTGACCGCTTTTTCGGTTGGCAATCCGAGAGCTTCATCCATGGAGTTGGTGTGCAAGCTCTGTGTTCCACCGAGTACGGCGGCCAATGCCTGCAAAGTCACACGCACAATGTTGTTCTCGGGCTGCTGCGCGGTGAGCGTACTGCCGGCAGTTTGCGAATGAAATCTGAGCTTCAGAGATTTTTCGTCTTTGGCATTAAAGCGATCTTTCATAATTCGCGCCCACATACGACGAGCAGCGCGAAACTTCGCGACTTCTTCAAAAAAATTATTGTGCACATTGAAGAAAAAACTGAGACGTCCTGCAAACGAATCAACGTCAAGACCGCTATCAATAGCCGCTTGGACATAAGTGATGCCGTTAGCCAGCGTAAAGGCGATTTCTTGAGCGGCTGTGCTGCCGGCTTCACGAATATGGTAGCCAGAAATACTGATCGTGTTCCAGTTCGGAACGTGATGACTGCAGTATTTAAAAATATCAGTAATGATCCGCATTGATGGCTTGGGCGGATAAATATACGTCCCGCGTGCAATATATTCTTTGAGTAGATCGTTTTGGATCGTACCAGTCAGTTTATCGGCACTGATGCCGCGACGTCGTGCCACCGATATATAGAGGGCGAGGAGGATCCCGGCAGTGGAGTTAATCGTCATGCTTGTTGAGATTTTCTCAAGCGGCAGCTCGCCCAGCAAAATTTCCATATCTTCGATGCTGCTAATGGCGACACCGACTTTGCCAACTTCACCCGTGGCCATCACATGGTCAGAATCATAACCCATTTGCGTCGGCAAATCGAAAGCGACGCTGAGACCAGTTTGTCCGCGCTGCAAAAGCATTTTGTAGCGCTCATTACTTTCACGAGCTGAGCCGAACCCTGCATACTGGCGCATGGTCCAAAAGCGTCCTCGATACATGGTCTCTTGCACACCACGGGTATAGGGAAAGGATCCTGGCTCACTGAGATCAGCGGCGAACTTTTTGGCCGGGTCCCAATCTTGAGCGGTGTAGCGGTCTTTGATTTCCAGGCCGCTAGAGGTCTCAAATCTATCTTTGCGGCCGGAGTTCTTCGATTTCATTTTATCCCTTAGCGACTTCGCCTTTGATTGGCTCAAAATTGATCAGCGTCGCGCCTGACTCAACACTGTCTCCTTCTTTGACCATGACTGAAGCAATCATCGTGTCATGCGAGGCCCGCATTTCGTTTTCCATTTTCATGGCTTCCATGATCAGGAGAGACTGATTGGTCTTAACGACATCGCCTTTTTTAACAAAAACCTTCGAGATCTTGCCGGGCATTCCGGCGATGAGGTGATCGCCACCGCCTAAAGCACCACCCCGTTTGAGGCTTTCGTGCAGGAGGCTTTCATCGTTATAAATTTTGACCTGACGGGAGCTGCCACGAGTGTAAACCGTGTATTGGGTGCCGGAGCCAATTACGTCCAGGACGTAAGAGCCACCTTCAAAAATGAAATTGATGACGTTTTCGACGTACATGTAATCTGTTTTGGAGATTTCATATTTGACCCACTCGCCCGCCTCTTCTTGAAGGCTGATTTTCCAATGATTTTTCGTCTCATTGATGTCGATCTTATAGTGTTTGCCGCGCAAATCTGCTTCAAAAAACATCTGTTATTCCTTTTTAAACATCTCGCAAAGAGGATTTACGGCCGACAGACTTCCAGCGGCTAGCGACGTTGAATTCGGCAACGCTTTTCACCTTTTTATCGTTGTAAGCGGCAATTGCCGCGCAAATTAAAAACACATGATCATCGACCATGCGAAACAGTTTCGGCGATTTCACTTCAAGTTCAGTTTCGCAAAACTGAGTCGTATAAGAGCCGTCCACAAAACTGGGTGAGCGCAAAATCGATTTATGAAGAATGATATTGGTTTTAATTCCAGTGAGGGTAAATTCAGTCAGCGCGCGGTCCAATCGACGGATCGCGATTTCACGAGTGGGCCCCCACGCAATGAGCTTGGCGATCATCGGATCATAATAGATCGGAACTTCATAACCTGGATAAGCATAAGAATCGACGCGAATAAACGGTCCTTGCGGGTGACGGCAGCGACGAATCAATCCTGGACTAGGAGTAAATTTAATTGGGTCTTCTGCACAAATCCGCGCCTCAATGGCGTGACCACGTTGGACGACGTCCTCTTGCTTAAAGCTCAAGGGCTTGCCAGCGGCCACTTGAATTTGCTCCTGAACGAGGTCAATTCCCGTTACGAGCTCAGTAATCGGATGCTCTACCTGCAAGCGCGTATTCATCTCCATAAAGAAAAATTCTTTAGTGGTATTGTCGAAAATAAATTCCATCGTGCCGGCGCCAATATAGTTAATGCTTTGCGCGGCGCGGACGGCAACTTCACCAAGTTTCTGTCGCACCTCAGGCGACACAGACGGAGACGGAGATTCTTCGATGATTTTCTGATGGCGGCGTTGAATCGAGCACTCGCGCTCGAACAGGTGAACCACATGGCCGTGTTTGTCGCCGAACACTTGCACTTCGATATGCTTTGGATTGCTGACAAAGCGCTCAATGTAAACCGTGTCGTCTTTGAAGTAGTTCAACCCCTCAGATTTAGCGGCGCGAAAGCAGCTCTCAAGCTCCTCAGCTTTGTGAACAACACGCATGCCCTTACCGCCACCGCCCGCACTGGCTTTAATCATGACAGGCAGGCCGATTTTGGCAACGACCTGCTTGGCTTGTTCAATATCTTTCACCGGGCCGCCACTACCGGGAACTGTCGGAACATCGGCTTCACGCATCAGCTTCAGTGCCGAGAGTTTATCCCCCATCGCGCGGATATTAGCGGGCGTCGGACCAATAAAAGTGACACCGGCTTTTTCTAGAGCATCGGCAAAGGCCGCATTCTCGCTTAAAAAACCATAGCCCGGGTGAACCGCATCGGCTCCGGACTTTTTAATCGCCGTAAGAATATTTTCAATTTTCAAATATGAATCTTTGCTCGGTGCCGGGCCTATATTATAGGCCTCATCGGCCAAAACCACATGAAGACTGTTGCGATCGGCATCGCTATACACGGCCACCGATGGAATTCCTAAATCGCGGCAAGCACGAATCACGCGCAGGGCAATTTCTCCACGGTTGGCGATGAGAATTTTTTTGAACAACATTGCAAAAGCTCCTTACAGCGGAATGTTTCCGTGCTTCTTCGGAGGATTAGAATCCTTTTTGTTTTTTAACATCTCCAGCGCATCGATGATGCGTTTTCGCGTAAGAGCCGGCTCAATCACCTCATCGATGTAGCCGACTTCGGCGGCAGCGTAGGGATTAGCGAACTTTTCTTCATAATCCGCAGTTAAGCGCAGGCGTTCTTCGTTTGAATTCGCAGCTTTTTTAATTGCTTCGCGAAAAATAATATTCACGGCCCCCTCGGCGCCCATGACGGCAATTTCGGCAGTTGGGTAAGCGAGATTCACGTCGCCACGCAAATGTTTTGAAGACATCACATCGTAGGCTCCGCCATAGGCTTTGCGGGTAATGATTGTGATTTTTGGCACCGTTGCCTCAGCATAGGCATAAAGCAATTTCGCGCCGTGAGTGATGATGCCATTCCACTCCTGGTCGGTGCCGGGTAAAAACCCCGGAACGTCCACAAAAGTAATCAGCGGAATATTAAACGCATCACAAAAGCGGACAAATCGCGCGGCTTTAATGCTGGCTTGAATATTCAGGCAACCGGCCAAGACA
>JAYVXN010000257.1:0-5592 GCA_043785085.1 Bdellovibrionales bacterium
TTTGCAGTCACGATATCTTTAATTTTTTGCTTAAAGATAATCGCCACGGCGACAACCGCCACCAGCAATAAGATGTACTCAGCAGAACCTTGAGCCGACTCATCATTCCAAATCTTCTTAGCTACGTTAATAATTTTATTCATAACGATCCCCTTCTTTTCGGCCCAACAGCGGGCCAAGTTGAGTCACGCGGTCCCTGTAGACTCGATTTTACAGTTAATTGACTAAAACTAGTAATAGGTCGATCTGAATTAACGTGCGTTTGAACAAGACGTCCGGCTTGTTTTAAGCATAGCACGGTCAGACTTTCAGGATAGATTATTTTTTACTTTACGAGAGGGTTTGACAGTGAACTGTCTCAGAGTCATACATTGTCAATTGGCTGATCAGGGCGAAGTGCCTGATCTAAAAATAATCGAATTTGAGCTGTTCAGGCATTGTTCAGGCCTCGAATTTACGGGAGATCAAAACGAGATATGACACGCACGCAAACGGCCCTTGGTAGTTTTGAAATCGAAAATCTGGCCCTTGGTTATCAAATATTCGCTAAGATCACTCAGACATTGCCGCTCGAGGTTCTCGAAGCGACGATTATCAGTGCCAAGCGCTATCTAATTCTCGTTAATGGCAGCTTGGCTGACTTGAAACTGGCTTATGAAAAAATCCAAGACTCTGTCGATGGCTTTGGTCCTGCGGCGGTGCTAGATCATGAAATTATTGAATGCCCGCATACTGATCTTTTGCCAGCATACTACTCGCTCGCCCAAGAAGAAATGCAAGAAAGTCTCATTGTGATACAGACCGATTCGGTCAGTTCGTTGCTTTCGGTCGGCGATTTTTTGCTGCGGTCACACAGCCTTAAAATTATTGAAATGAAAATTCTTAAAGGCAGCGGTGATGCGGCTATTGGTTTTTTTACTGGATCACAAAGCGAATGCCTGGTTGCTGGAGAAGAGGTTCGCAGCAAACTTAAATCGACGATGCGGGCTGGCCGTGTTGAGGTGATTGAAGAGGCTTCAGAGTCGTTTCGCAGGTATTTTAATTTGTCTGGGGTCGTCGGCTAGACAGAAAAAAGGCAGTCCTTCCTATATGTAATAGCTCAAGATTTTTTCATTTTAAATCGAACCCCGGGTCGGATAGCTTGGGTCGCCGGCCGGATTAATTATTCGGGCACTTCGCCATGGCTTCTTCAAACTTTTGCGTCCAAATAATGTCATGCTTCTTGCGAGCCGTACCGGCGCCGACGCGAAAATCCCGGATTGTCCCAGGTTGAATTTTACAGGCTGATAGATAGGCGTTGGTCGACTCTTGAAACTTTCCAAGTTCGACGGCGGCTCGACCCAGTCCGACCAGTGCTCGTACGGCTTGGGGATCAGCTTTGGCTCCTTGAGCGAAAAATTTGTAAGCGGTCGAAAAATCTTCTGCGTCCGTGGCAAATTGGCCAGCGGCCGATTGTGCGAATTCAGAATTTGGAAATTGCTGGGCTGCTTTGTAAAGCACGCGCTCGGCTTGCTTCGAATTGCCAGAGTCTTTCAGAATCTTGCCGAGATAAACGTGATTTTCAGGCACCCGCGGATCTTTGTCGATGGCCTCTTTACAGATATCGAGTGATTTTTGAATAAAGCTGTCGGTAAAATAGAGACGGCAAAGTTCAGTAAAAAACTTAGGCTTTTCACCGAAGAGTTTGATCATGTCGTTGATGAGTGTTCGCGCCTCGTAGCTGTCTTCCGTGCTATTGAGCTCACGCAAAAGACTTTCGTAGGCCGGAAGAAAGTGTGGATTACTTTGTTTTGAGCTTCTGAAGTTGGTGATCGCTTCTTCACGTTTTTTAATTTTTGAATAGGCTTCGCCTAGCTTGAATTGAATATAATAGTCTTTGTCGTTTTGAATTAGCAGATTTTCCAGTACCCGAATTTCATTTAAATAATTTTTTTTTCCGTCATAGGCATAGGCGAGCAACAGGAGCCCCCGTCGGCCAAGCGAATCGCTCGAAACTCGCAGTGTATCGATCATCTTGTCATAATCTTTTTGCTTAAAATAAATTTCAGAGAGCTGTACGCGGCTGGTAAAATCTTTCGGATTTTGCGCGATCCTCTTTTTTAATTCACCAAGGCTTTGCTTAGGCGACTGATGAAAAACCGTGGAGGGGCCTGTCTCATTTTGCGCCAAAGCAAAGCTCATCTCTAATAGAATCAGAGAGAAGATACAGATTGAAATTAGCAGGCGCCCACACTTCATTTTGAGACCCATTCTTCCGTTACAATTAAGGAGAGTCCGCAAGACTAGTATCGGACCATTTTGAGAAAAGGTTTAGCGAAAGTGAAAGTCCAACAAGACCACCAGCACCAAAGAGGCCAGGCCGTGATCGAGTATATCTTGGTCATGACCACGGTGATCATGATTATTGGCGGCGTACTTTGGCAGTTCAATAGCGCCTTTCGCACCATGGCCGGAAAGTATTTTGGCGATTATTTGACTTGTCTCCTTCAGACCGGAGAACTTCCTGGACAGATCGCCACGGTTTGCAGTCCAGTCGAGGCCAAATTCAATATTGCCGATGGCAAAGGATTAATTTCAGGGACCGATACAACTGGGGATGGGTCGTATAAGCCGGGCACCTCGTCTCCCTCAGGGCCAGATAGCGGTGTCGGAAATAACTCAAATGGATCAGGAGCAAGTGCCAGCAGTCGAGGCAATGCCGCGAATAAAAGTGGTAGTCAGAGTGGTAACTCCGGCCGCTCGGGTGGTGGCGGCGGAAACGAGACTCGTCAAAACGGTGGATCAGGATCAGATAGTTTTCTCAATACAAAATTTAAACCCAATCGAAAAGCTGTCACGGCGATCGCCAGTTCAGATAGTGAAGGTGACGTTGGCAGTAGTTTAAAGGGAGCCATGGTTTCAAAATCGATCAATTTTGCTGGCAGTGAAAAGCGCACAATCCTCGACGGCAACGCGACTTACTTTGGCGAAAAAGAAGCGCTTGATCGTGAGCGAGGCAAACCGGCAGAACGTGCTGTTGCTAGTAAAGATGAGCAAACCATGGCTCTGAAAACTAAGAAACTTGCCATTAATGCCACAACAAAAGCGGCTCTACAAAACGACGGTGAGGACCAGGGCTACTCTTTCGGTGCGATGTTTCGCTTTCTATTGATTGCGGCAATTGTTGTCGTCATCGTGGTATTTTTCGGTGGTCAAATTGCGCAATTCTCTGGATCTGGAGATGATTGACGCATTGAGCATACGCACTTCCGGGCGACGTGACGGTAAAAGTAATCATTTCAGTGTTTCTCTTTTGTGCATAATTTGATTTTCATTTTGAATCCTTTGTGCCAAATTCCGCTCTCACATTTAGGGATAGTGATGGGGGGGGAATGGACGTTATCGAGATCAATCGACGTAGTGTCTTTTCTCTGGAAGAAGCGCGTGAAGTTCTTCCAGTCGTATTTAGAATTACCAAATCTTACAGCCAAAAAGTCGATGTTCTTCTCGAGCGTTTAGACGGCCTCAATGGGGTCAGCGGGATCAGCGGGGGGAAGGGTGAAAATCAGGTGATTTCACTCGAAAACCAGGTCAATCAGCTGATTCAGGAGTGGCAGGGCAAAATGCAAAAGTTAGGCGCGTTGCCCAAAGGCCTTTGGATTGCTGACTTTGACTCTGGAGACGGCTACTATTGCTGGAAATTTCCAGAGCGCAACATCGAGTTTTGGCATAAATACACGGATGGTTACAGCAAGAGGATTCCGGTTGGCGAAAAAACCCAGCTGATCTCTCTGCAAGAGCGACTGAAAAAGAAATTAATGACTCCGGTCATTCCGATTTCGCTCAGTCCGACGACGTAGGCCAACCTCCTAAGGATTCGATCGCGCGCCTAAAAGAGGTCTCATGCGCATCGGACTTGCCCAGCTCAACTCAACTCTTGGCGATTTCAGCGGAAATCGCCGCAAAATCCTAGGGGCCGTTAAACAAGCTCAGAAAAGCGGTTGTGATCTGGTGATCACGCCGGAACTGAGTTTGTTTGGCTATTTGCCGTCGGACTTACTGGAGCGTCGGGGTATCGTTGAAGCACAGTTGAAAGAATTTACGCGTCTGCAAAAAGAGATCCCCGCTGGTATCGGGGTCTTGGTCGGTCTCATTTCATTGACCAATAAACGTCTCGGAAAACCCTATTTTAATTCCGCCGCCCTTTTACAAAAAGGCCGAAAACCTCAGTTTTTTCATAAAGAACTTTTGCCTACCTATGATGTCTTTGATGAAGCCCGGCATTTGGAAAGTGGTCGAATTCGCGATCATGTGTTCACCTTCAAGGGTCAGCGCTTTCTGTTGACGATCTGTGAAGATATCTGGGGCTGGGAACTTCCTGACCATCAGTCGAATTACTTGGAAAATCCGCTGAAATCTGTTCGCGGCAAATTTGATATGATTCTAAATATGAGTGCTTCGCCATTCACATTGCAAAAAGTACGCGACCGCCAGTTGGTGGTTGGCAAATCTGCCAAACATTTCAAAGCGCCAATGATTTACGTCAATCAAGTGGGCGGACAAGATGAACTGATTTTTGACGGCGGAAGTTTTGCGGTCAATCAAACTGGCAAGGTCTTAGCGCAGAGCCAGTACTTCACTGAAGATTTCACGGTTTTTGATCTTGAGACTCTTCAAGGTGAATCAAGAAAGGTGTCGGTTGACCCAGCTGAGAAAATTCGCGGTGCGCTCGTCTTAGGTCTTCGCGATTTTGTAGAAAAGACAGGTCTGGAACGGGTTCACTTTGGCTTAAGTGGCGGTGTAGATTCGGCAGTGGTGGCGTGCTTGGCAGTCGATGCCCTTGGTGCTGATCGTGTCACTGCGATTACACTGCCCAGCCAGTTTAATTCACCTGAGAGTCGTAAATTAGCTGAGAAGCTTGCGGCTAATCTCAAAATTCGTTGCGTGAATATGCCGATCGAAAAATCCTACGAGACTGTTCTTGAGACGTTGCACTCTGGGCTTGGAAAATTTTCATTTGGTTTAACCAATGAGAATCTTCAGGCGCGATTACGCGGTCTCATGCTGATGGCGTTTTCAAATAAAGAAAATAGCCTCCTGCTCACCACCGGAAATAAAAGCGAATACGCCACTGGCTACTCAACATTGTATGGTGATATGTGCGGCGGGCTTGCCCCGATTGCGGATCTCTTGAAACACCAGGTTTACGCCCTTGCGGAACTCTATAACCGTGGGTCAGAGGTGATTCCAAAGAAAATCATCACGCGGCCACCGACTGCCGAACTGCGGCCGAATCAAAAGGATCAGGACAGTTTGCCACCTTATGATGAACTCGACGCGGCCGTCGTCCAGATAGTTGAAAAGCAAAAGCCGGCTCGGACCAAGACTGAGAAATGGGTTTTACGAACCATGAATCGCAGTGAATTCAAACGCTGGCAGGCGCCGCCGATTTTAAAAATTTCTCAGCACTCGTTTGGGCGCGGACGGCGGCTGCCGATTGCGCATCGGGCGCGGGACTAGTTTGAGTACCAGATGCTCCTGGCACTAGGCACTGTTGACCGAATCCCTTCTATCGCTTGCTTGGTACTTTAAGCCACAGTTTCGTTGCTCCTC
>JAYVXN010000258.1:0-16991 GCA_043785085.1 Bdellovibrionales bacterium
TCGCAGGGGATATGCCTCGCCTTTTTCGTTTCTCCGCGACTCGATCCGACGACAAATCCGCGGCGCTAAAACGTCAAACCGACGCGCGGCAAGGACTAGTCCTTGCCGCGCAGTTTGGCGCCGATGTGACTTCGTGCTCCACGTGCCGGGCCAAATGGCTCGTTCCGGGGTGTTCGTCTAAAAACTCCAGCGCTGGAGGTAGGGGTGCAGCAACAATGGGAGCTCAGAGTGCATGGAAGTCCTCGTCGCGATTTGAGTCTTTGTGCCCCTCTTAGACTCGACAAACCGACGCCCGCGAAGGACTAGGGCAATCCCGCGGCACCCACCTCGCGCTCCAGTCGACTTGCCAATTCATGCCAATCCACTTGATTCCTATCCTCCCGCGAACTGCCCGGAGTCGAGAAACCCGCAAGGGTCGTGCCGAGTGATTGCATGGCGAGCGCCCGATAGGAATCCAATCGCGTATGGAATTTGGTTTTACCATTGAGCTGAATATCACTGGTGCCGCTGTGAACGAGGTGATTGACAATGTCTTCGGGCTGCTGAAGGTCGGAATGCGCACCAAGCAGCAGAGCGGCGACTCCGGTGACAAACGCCGTCGCTTGCGAGGTGCCACTCATCAGACCGAAAGTCCCCCCGGGAAGTGTTGAATAGATATCTTGGCCAGGAGCCGCGAGATAGACGCTGCGTTTTCCGAAATTACTGGAAGGAAGAACCTGACCGCGAGGATCGATAGCGGTGACAGAAATGATATTGGGCAGACCGTAGTCGGCTGGATAAAAGCCATGCACGTCTGAGTCTGAATGTTCGTTGCCGGAAGCAGCTACAAACAGAACGCCATGATCGGCGGCGAACTGCACGGCCGCTTTCTCCGCAGCGCTAAAACGCGTTCCGCCACCTGAATAATTAATGATCTTCGCTTTCATTTTCACGGCATAGCGAATGGCTTGAATGGTTTTCTCGAGAGGATCTGAGTCAGGTGAGTGCGGATCATAAAATTTTAAAATCATTAAATTGACCTTTTGGTTCACGCCGATCGCCCCATATTCGTTGGCACTGTGCGCACCGATAATGCCCGCAATATGGGTGCCGTGGCCATGATGATCGGTGAGGTCAGCATTGCTGTTGACGAAGTTCCAGCCGTGCACGTCATCGACATAGCCGTTTTGATCATCATCGACTTGATTGCTGGCTTTGTTTCGGCCGAGTCGATCCGTTCCATTTTCGCCAGGGTTCGTCCAAATATTTTCGCGCAGATCAGGATGTTGGAGGTCAGCTCCCGTGTCGATGACGGCCACGAGCACCGCTTTGGAACCGGTGCTCAGCTGCCAAGCCTTTGGTGCATGAATGAGTTTGAGTCCCCAAAATGGATCGGGCGATTGGGCCTGGAGGAGCGAAGAAAAAAAGACAAGGCTAAAAAAATAAATAGATCGCATCTGTTTCCTTTAAAATGGAAGTTGCAAAGAGTTGAGGTCCATCACTTCGAAGACTTCAATACTTTGTTGGGCAACTTCTTGTTTGATTTTGAGGCTTAGGCCATGAATGGCTTTGATGTGCCCGCTTTGATCATGACCAATTTGGATAACGCCAAGACCCGGTTGTTCGATTTCAATCGGAATCCGATCACCGATGGCATAGTGAAAATTTAAATTCATCCAGCCTCGGACCTTCGCCATACGGCCAAAACCATCATAAGAAATGTTGAGCAGGTGTTGTTTGGAGCTCACTGAGATCGGCTGGTTTTTCGAATTATAATGATAGGTGAGAAGCTCGCCTTTAAATTCTTTTTGCAGCAAACGCCCAAACTGGTCGAAACGAAAGCGGCGCAGGCCGGATTCATCGCGAATTTCATCGGGCTTTTGCCAAATCGGATCGAAGTGCACATCGGTTTGATGGCCGGCGCTAAGAAGTCGCACGCGCTGTAAGACTTTCTCAGCGTTCACTTCAAGATACCAAAACTCAATTTGCTCGCGATGAAGAAGCTGGCCTTCACAATGATGCTCCAGTTGTGAAACATAATGCAGGTTTTTGGCGGCATCGGCGTCTTGGTAACTGATTTCATCGCGGCAGCCATCGCGCCCCAAGTAACTGCGGAGTCGGTCATGGTCTTTGTCATAAGTCATGGATTCAATGCTGTGGTCATTATGCTCAGCGCGAACCAGGTTGTGTAGATCATCGTAGCGGTAAAGTGCCACGATCTTTTGCTCTACGACGACTGAAATCAAATCGTCGCCGTCGTAAAGATACTGATGCGAGTGCTCGCCTTTGACCTGAATGACTTTACCGGAGCGCGGCTCGTATTCGAGGTAAATTTCATGGCGGTGGTCAGAGATGCGAAAGAGCAAGCCTCGTTCGTCGTAGGAGAAAAATAATTCACTACCAGTGCCACGCTTTTGAAAGACGAGACGGCCCTGGCGATCGAAGCGGGCGACCGCACCGCCAGCTGTTTGCAGGGTGTAGCCGGACTCGAGCATCTGCATCTCATCATTGAAGCGCGAGCGATAGTGCCGGCCCCCTGTATGGTGAAAGACGGTGATTCCCTGACACGACTTTAAATGAAGTGCCAGTGGGCTCACATGGGTCACGGCTTCTTCAAAATCGGAGCACCAACCGAAACCAAAGAGACCAATGTCCGTCGAACGGCTCTGATAGAGGCGCTTGATTTGGAGTACTTCATGAGAGGAGGTGAGATCGACGGCATGCTGGCGATAGCTGGCATCCCGTAAACTAATTTCGGCGCGGCTGACCTGGCAGATCAGGGCCATTAAGAGACAGGTGAATGTTTTCATGCCTGTGGCCATTGCAAACGAGGGCCAGGCTGAAATGAAAATGGCGGTGCCCACTGTTGAAATGTTGTGGGCGTTTGACTGTTAAAATTTCAACGTGATTTTTTGGCTGACGAATCGTACGGTCGATTGGCAGCTGTCTAATTTTTTGACAGGTGGCTAGGGCCCGCATAGCAGACCCGCGAAAGCCTAAGCCGCTTGGCCCAGTTCTGGCTCCGTGCCTGCCAGCGTGTAGCGGTTTCGGCCATTGTGCTTGGAATGATAGAGAGCTTTATCGGCACGCTTTAGCCATTGCTCGCCGGTTTCACGCTCTATGACTTGGGCGATCCCCATCGAGACGGTAAAGCGAATTTCCATGTTTTGCGTGACATAGACTTCCTTACGAATTTTCACTAGACATTCTTCGGCCTTTTGCACGGCTTGCTCGAGGGTGAGTTCCGGAAGTAAGATCGCAAATTCCTCACCGCCGATTCGCGCAACAAAGTCATTTTCCCGATTGAAGGATTCTTTCAGCATGCGAACGCATTCCTTGAGAATGCAATCGCCGATGTCGTGGCCGTAGTTGTCATTGATTTTTTTAAAGAAGTCGATGTCGAGGATGATCATTGAGCAGGGAACTTTTGAAAGCGTGAAAAGCTGCACCTGCTGCTTGAGATTTTCATCAAAACTTCGCCGGTTTTCTGCCCCGGTCAAATGGTCAAGCTTGGCGCTACGGTCAGCTTCAACGAGTTTCTTTTTAACGACGTCGAGGTTTTTTTTGATTCCTTTAAAGCGTTTATTGCGGCGAATTTCGCGTTTGGACTGCACTTCCATATAAAAATCGATAAACTCACGCGATTTGGTGCGAAGAATATCGATTGAATCCGATTCAACCGCCTCTTTCAAAATATTGAGGCTGGTGAGGACGTCTTTATCGCCGGCCTGGTCGTGTTTAAAGTCTTCCGCAATTTGATCGACGAAATCCCAAACGATGCCTTTGAAGTCTTCGAGTGTTTTGCGCATGTACGTGTACTCGTCGACCCGATAGTTAGAAAAAAACTGACGGAAACGGAAGAGAATTTTATCAAGTGCCACTTTATCAGCGGCAACAAGCTCCTTGGCGAAGCCGTCCAAAGTTTCACGCACCCGGCGAACAGGATGCCCTTCGAGCTCCAGGAGGTTTTTATTATAGGTATCGATGATATAAAGGATGGTGGCACGCTCTTCACTGATATCAGCTTTGCCGCGAACCTTGCCATTTGGTCCTATCCAGCTGTAATCAAGCTGCTCAATAAACTTTTGAACCCATTGCTTCAAAGGTGCCTCCGGAATTCGTGCGCGAGACAATTTGATCGGTGTTCACGGCGTTTTTTTAAACGGACATTCGTCTTGAAGTGACAGCGCTCATTCGTCAAACTGACCCGCCGAAGGTCGAGGTCAGCTACTGAGATCGAGACAGTTGCGCTCACAGAAAAGATTGCAGATTGGGAAGAAACGCCCGCTCTATAACCTGGGGTTATAGACAAGCAAGGCTCAGCTTTTTTCCGCGCTGCAGAAGCAAGTATTTGTATCTTGGTCTTGGCTTCGACTCATGCAATGATTTTTTTGAAACGATTTCCTAACGGAGGGGGCATCATGAACAAAATAAATTTAATCAGCAGTTGCATTTTAGCATTAGCTGCTATGGTCAGCAGCGCGGCACACGCGGCACCGCACGGTGTATTTCGCACATTTCAGGCCAATAAGACTTTGAGTCAAGTCGCAGGAACGCAGAAGTTGCTGTACTATGGCGGTCCAGTCATTGGTAATGTAAAAGTTTACGCGGTATTTTGGGGTGCAAATGTCAGTGCAACCACACAAAAGGATATCGGCGGTTTTTTCACCAGTCTCAGCAACAGCACACACATGGATTGGTTGAGTCAATACAACACCAACATCACGGCTGTTGATGGTCGCGCCGGAACCGGGCAAGCCATTGGCCGAGGAACTTACGGCGGAGAATTTTTGATTACTCCGGCGAATACGTCACAGGATCTTTTGGATGCGGACATTCAAAAAGAGCTCGAGCATCAGATCGACATCGGGGCTTTGCCGAAACCCGATGACAACACTCTATACATGACTTACTTTCCGCCCGGAGTTGGCATCACGATTGAAAACCAGAAATCATGTCAGGCCTTTTGCGCTTATCATGAAGGCTTTAAGTCGCAAACGCATGGCAATGTTTTTTACGGTGTTATGCCTGATCTGGAGTCTGGCGCGTGTTCATTTGGTTGTGGATTTGCCTCTGACTCATTTTCAAATCTAACGACTGTTTCATCACACGAATTTATTGAAGCCGTCACTGATCCTTTTCCGACTCCTGCGACCTCACCGGCGTTTCCGCAAGCGTGGAACACCTCAGATGGCAACGAAATTGGCGATCTTTGCGCTGGTTCAATGACCACTTTGACGACTGCAAATCGCACCTACACGATCCAGCAAGAGTTTGATAACTCAACTCAAGCGTGTTCACCGGGTCCATTTAGCAGCAAATAATCAGTCATTTTAATTTCTGTTTTCAAGGCGCTTAGCAATAGGCGCCTTTTTTTTCATCGGATATTCTATGGATCAAACGACCGTGTTTGTAATCAGTGATCTCCACTTACTTGATCGAGAGGATCTGTTTTTATTTAACTCTGACAAAGAGCAACATTTTGTAAGTTTATGCGAATTGATCAAAGCTGAAGGCGGACATTTAGTCTGTGCCGGAGATATTTTTGATCTGACTGGCCTGACTCCGTGCCGTTCTGGTGTCGAACGTTTTTTTCGTGAGGCCGTACCTCTTGAAAGATTGGATCTTGAACTCATCCGCCAAGTGAGTCACCGTCGTTCGACCGCTGAGCTTCTCCGGGCGACGCAGAAATCTTTTCCGGATTTTTTTCAGGCACTGGCGAGTCTTGCGAAAGATCGCCAGCTGAGCTTTATTCCCGGAAATCACGACTGTGCCTTTGATGAGCCTGAAACTAAACAAGAATTTGCGAACCTTTTAAACGTCGAAGGCACTGCCATCAACTGGCAAAAGCAAATGATTCATGAATCTTATCTGATCGCGGCTCACGGCAATGAATTTGATCCTGCAAACCGCACCCTGCGTGGCTGTGAGAATCGCGGACATCTCATGACCTCGGCACTTTATCTTGGCCTTATGCCCGCTCTGCGTATGCTGGGCGTGGACTCTAAAATCGTCTCAGCGGTCTTGGCGGTTCGGCCCGAAGAAGAAACCATCAGTGGTCTTGAGCACTATTTAGGCCCTGCGATCCTTCGAAAACTTTTGATCGCCCTCACTAGGCTGCTAGCTTGCAACGGATATTTTCGTGGAGTGGGTCGGCTACCGGCCTGGATTTTAAATCACCAAGTACCAGTGTTGTCGGCGGTCCTTCGCGCCACCATCACACCTCGACGAGTGCGAGCCCTTTTGCCCGATGATGCCAGGCTCATGGCACGTACTCGTTTGGGTGGAAGGCGATTGCGACAACAATTTTCAATGAAAGACAATCGCCTGTGCGATTCAATTGTGGTCTTAGGCCACACTCATGAGTTGGATCCACATCCGGACTATATTAATTTAGGGACTTGGATTGACCACATTTCGGGTTTATCTCCGAAACGAATCCAACAAGCGGATCGCAGCCTGCCATTTTTAGTTTTGCGAAAAGGGAGGCCTGCCCGTTTGCTTGATGCTCGAGGGCTACAGGGCCAGGAGAATTTAGAGAGCTGCCGGCACCTTTGGGAGCAGTCGACAGCTCAATCATAATTATTTTTTCGGACTCAGTTCCAAGCCTTTCATGATGGCCATTCCGTACTCTTTGTCGGCTTTCATGAAATGCTCTATTTGGCGGCGCTGAATGAATTCAGGAACCGGCCGCAATGAGCCCACAATATTGTTAATCAATAGGGCGCGCTGTTCGATGGTCATCATGCGATACAATGCTCCGGCTTGCGAATAGTAATCTTCATCGATCCGATGGTCGTAGCGGGCCTGCCCGCCGGTGCCGAGGAAAGGTGGAGGTTCAGCTTCTCTAGTTACGTTAACCTCATCAAAACTATTGGGATGATAGTTATGACTTTTACCACCGTTTCCATCGGTGCGTACGCCGCCATCACGGTGGTAGTTTTTCACCGGAGAAAGCGGCTTGTTGACGGCGACCTGGTGGTAATTCACCCCCAAGCGGTAGCGATGAGCATCGGCGTAAGCAAAGAGTCGTCCTTGAAGCATACGATCAGGTGAAAATCCGAGGCCAGGTACCACAGAAGAGGGCGCAAAGGCCGCTTGTTCAACATCGGCGAAATAATTATCTGGATTTCGGTTCAAGACGAATTCGCCCACTTCCTGCAGAGGAAAATCCTTGTGCGGCCATATTTTCGTCATATCAAAAGGATTCAGGTGATATTTGCTCGCTGCTGCTTCTGGCATCACTTGCACGCACACGCGCCATTTCGGAAAATCGCCGCGTTCAATTGCTTCAAAAAGATCGCGTTGCGCATAGTCTGGGTCGGCTCCGGCCAGCTGCTGCGCTTTCTCAGGCGCCAGGTTTTTGATTCCCTGCTTTGATTTGAAATGCCATTTACAGAAAAATCTTTCGTTTTTCGCATTGATTAAGCTAAAAGTGTGACTGCCGAAACCGTGCATAAACCGATAGCCGTCAGGAATGCCACGGTCAGAAAACAAGATCGTGATTTGATGTAGTGATTCAGGATGCATGGACCAAAAATCCCAAACCATGGTTGGAGATTTCATATTGGTTTGCGGATCGCGCTTTTGCGTGTGCACGAAATCTGGAAATTTCGATGGATCACGCAAAAAGAAAACCGGAGTGTTATTTCCTACCACATCCCAATTACCTTCTTCCGTGTAAAACTTCAGCGCGAAGCCGCGTGGGTCTCGCTCGGTATCGGCCGAACCTTTTTCACCACCGACTGTGGAGAAGCGCAAAAACACCGGAGTTTTTTTTCCGATTTGCGAAAACAGTTTAGCTTTGCTGTACTGTGAAATGTCTTTGGTGACCACAAATTCACCGAAGGCGCCAGAACCCTTGGCATGAACCACGCGCTCCGGAATGCGTTCACGGTTAAAGTGGGCCAGCTTTTCAAATAAATGGAAATCTTCGAGAATGATGGGCCCGCGCTCGCCCGCGGTCAGTGAGTTTTGATTGTCGCCGATGGGTACGCCATTGGACGTTGTGACTCGCTTATTTGACATAGATGGGTTCTCCTTTTTTTGCGTTAAAAGCCGCAACTTTAACTTTTACTGGGCCCTACTCGTAGTCAACAATGATAGTCGCGATTCGAGCCCATTTAACGTCGTAATGCTAGCATCGACGAATTCAGCGAAATTTTGAAATTGTTTGAAACGATTTTGTTATAGGTAAAACCTATAAGAACCCTAGGTCAAAGAAATTCACAATTCGAAGTGTTCAGGTCCAGGTGAAATGATGCGAAAATCACGAGCAGAGGTCGTCAGAAAAACCCCGTCAGGAAGCTGGGCACAAATCTGCTCTTTTAAAGCTTCAATAATAGATCTTTTAAGACGGGACTTACTAAACACCAAACTCACTTTTCGTGCGGCCACCGATTTTTCCAAGTTTCGGATATTATTCTTTTGTTCGTCTTTGTTGAGAAAGCGCACCGAGAGCGCTGGCAAAAGCGTGTAGCCCTCTTCGCGACGAATCAATTCGACCAAGGTTTGTAGGCTTCCTGAATGAATGCGTAACCTCTGATCTGATTCGGTTTGTCGCGATCGACAAAGTTGCAAGACTTGATCCCGCAAACAATGCGTGTCGTCCATTAATAAAATGGTCGAAGAGGACAGCTGATCATTGCCCACCCGGTGATGTTTGAGAATGGCATGACCAGTTGAAGCAAAAACCACAAAGGGTTCGTAAAACAGCGGTTTTTCAATCAATGCTTCAGGGCACCTCGTCGGCGTTGAGAGAATGGCTCCGTCAATGGCTCCATGAGAAATATGATGTATCAATCGCTCGGTGGATTCTTCGGTGATCGCGAGTTTAACCTTCGGGTAATGCCGGCCAAATTCACCTAAAAATAAAGGCAGCAAAGCCGGCGCCAGCGTCGGAATAATTCCTAGGCGAAACCCGCCCTGAACTTCACCCTTTAATTCATCGGCAATTTCACTGAGGCGCGCAGTTTCGACCAACACCAGGCGCGCTTGTTTAAGAAACTGCTCACCGTATTCAGTCACTTCAACTTTTGCACGTGAGCGATCAAAGAGCGAAAGGCCGACTTCTTCCTCGAGCTTGGCAATTTGGACCGACAAAGAGGGCTGAGTGATGTGGCAAGCCTCGGCGGCGCGCGAAAAATTTCGGAATCTTTGCAATTCAAGGGCGTAACGAAGCTGATCAAGCGTCATGACTTATAGTTTCAAACTATGAAATAATTGGCAATTCATATTTCAATTTGCTTCTGAATTCGGCGATCATTATATCAGGAGGCCGCATGCGCACTTGGGACGAATATAAAAGCACCATGATTGAACCGCCCTCGCTTTGGCAAACCGCCAAAGCTGGCGATTTGCAGAAGACCCGTCTACTTCTGGCGGCAGGTCTTGATATCAACGCCAAGGACCACCGCGGATATTCGCCCTTGATGTTGGCGGCCTATGCCGGGCAAACGGAGATGGTCGACCTACTCCTTGAAAATGGGGCCGATGCGAACAGTGCTGACTTCGGCGGAAACTCCATTCTCATGGGTGCCGCCTTTAAGGGCAGTCTTGATATCGTCGAAAAGCTCATCGAGGCGGGTGCCGATCTGAGCCGAAAAAATGCGGCTGGAATGGATGCTTTTGATTTTGCTGTGACCTTTGGCCGCACGAATGTCAGTCGTTATCTGCAAACGCGCCAAAACGAAAGGCCTCGGCGCGGTCGTCTCGCCAATTTCGCTTTGCTGATTCTTTCTCGGCTTAACCGGCCTAAAAGAAAGCTTGAAACATTCCCGTGATGAGGTGTCTGGTCTTCGGGCTGGTTTGCCAATTCAGTGACAGTCGAAATCTCAAGTGATACGCTCAAAGCCTATGGCTCGATTAAAAATCAAACTCACTCGAAATTTACGGCGAAATATCCAGCGTGGCCATCCATGGGTATATCAAGAGGCTTTGGCCACGGCTCCGCCGCTCGAGCAAGCGCAGCTGTGTCAGGTGAGCGATGCCAAAGGTGAATTGGCGTGGGCGATTTATGACCCGCATAGTCCGCTGTCATTACGAATTCTCAGTCTTGATCCGGCCCCACCGAATCAAAGTTTTTTTGAAAAACGATTTAGTCGCGCGCTGGCATTACGACGCCCGTTGCAATCGGCCGCGCGCACCGAAAAAACCGATGCTTATCGCCTGTTCAACGGCGAGGGCGATTTATTACCGGGATTAGTTTGTGATGTCTATGCATCGGTGGCCGTATTGCAATTTGACGGTACCGGTCCCGCTGAATTCTGGGATAAAATGATGATCGCGCAGTGGCTCACGGCTCATTTGAAGGTACAGACTGTGGTTGAAAAGCTCCGGCGCGCTACCGGTAAAAGTTTGCAACCCCTTGCCGGTGAGCTGGGAGATAATGAGATCGTCATTCTCGAAAATGGCGCAAGATTTAAGGTCAATTTAGAAAAGGGTCAGAAAACTGGGTTTTTTCTCGATCAGCGCGACAATCGACATTATATCCGCCACACGGCGAAGGGCCAATCAGTGCTGAATTTATTTAGTTACTCGGGTGGTTTTTCGATTAATGCCGGTCTGGGTGGCGCTAAACGTGTCGCTAGCCTTGATATTGCCAAAGGGGCGATTGAGTTGGCGGAAGAAAATTGGCGGCTCAATGATTTAGAACCGGGTCGGCATCAGGGTTTGTGTGTCGACGTCTTTGAGTATCTGAATCAAACCAATGAACCCTGGGAGCATATTATCGTCGATCCACCTTCAATGAGCCATTCTGAAGATCAAAAAGCCAATGCGATGCAAAAATATATCGACTTGTTTGCGACCGCTGCGAAGCGTGTGAGTCCGGGGGGAGAACTTTCCGTAAGTTCTTGTTCGAGTCATATTTCATTTTCTGATTTTTTTGAAATCATCACCGAGGCTTTATCAAAATCTCGAAGACGCGGCCAAGTTTTGCGGGTTTCTGGGCAGGGGATGGATCATCCGTTTCCGCAGGCGTGCCATGAGATGAGATATTTGAAATTTGTGCATCTCGCGCTCGATTAATTGTTAGCCGAAAATTAAAGTCAGGCTTGCTCTTGGAGGTCATTGACGCTCTGGACCGTGTTAAAAAAAGAAACACTGCGCAATTCAGCAATCTGATAACTCTTTGAAAATTCGCAAGTTTAAGGAAATGTCTTGAGATTTCAATGGTTCAAACCTCATTGTAGGAGAGCAAAATGGACGAAACCGTGTCAGGGTGCTTAGATGCAAAATCACTCACCTTCGACCGCCAGAAAACTTTATCGCGATTGCTTTTGAGTGGTTCATTTACAGCGGTTAACTTTTAAGAGGAGATGGCGCACTCTGCGCCCAAGAATTTTATGAGACTGATTCGCTCAATGGTATTTCCGTGGTTTGTTTTATTTTGTTCCATCGTCGCTGGCATTGTCCTTCCTGTCGTGAAATATTCGCGTCTGCCCGTTGTGCCCAAACAACTTGATCTGGTTGTGTTGGGCATTGGTGCGTTTTTATGTGTGCTTCTCAATTTTCGTTCTTTGAGTGGCGTGGGCTTATGGATGTCTGAATCTCTGCCGGAATCATTGCGCTATGGTGGATCAATGCGCTGGTTTTTTCGAGGATTTAAAGCAGCGGCTATTGCCGCGATTATTTGGTTTATTGGGCAGCTACCGTGGATCCCGTTGATTTGGCAAGCGGCCGTTATACCGACGGTATTCATGGTCTCGCTTTTTACGATCGTTTTTAGTTTTATTGGTCCCATTTTAAAGTGGTCGTCGAATTTAGCTTGGCGACGGGCTTTTGGCATTTTTTTTAGTTTGCCGGTTTTGCTTCCTGTGCCTCTCACGGCAGTTTTTCTCGGACAAAATGTCGTGAAAGCGTACCGAGAAAGTCATGCCGAGGTGATAATTCCGGTCAAAGTTCAGAGTGAGACGCCAGCCGATGGTGCAACTGTTGCTCGCAAAGCCAACCCGGCCAAAGATTCAGATGAGAACGACGATGTGGAGATAGATGAAAAGGCCCTTCATCAAAAAATTCGCTCGGGCCGCTCTGAGGCTCGGGCCGATGTTCTTCGTAAAATTCATAGTTCAAAAGAGACCTGTGTGGCTTTTTCAAAAGATGTTTTAGCCTCACTCGAACCCACGGCGTCGCGGAGCATTTTACTCTGGGCCCTTCGCGATGTCGAATGCGCCGATTTGAAATCCGCGTTCACGTTACCGCGACTGGTGCAGATCATGACCGAGAATCATGATCCGGACATTCGTGCGGCAGCGATTATGGCGATGAAAAAATTTGGTGCGGCTAATATTCGGCTGGTGGCCTATTTACTGGTGAAACGAATCAATGAAAAAGAGCCAGGAGAAGTTGTCAATGCCGCCGCAACCTTGATGGCCCAGTTAGGTGGCGAAGATGCCCACCGGGCAGGCAAGCGTCTCGAAGGACTTTTAGATACCCCTGGCGCTAGCCAAGGTGCCGCCCAGGCACTCACGCAAATTTATCATCGTGAAGGTGCGGTGAAGGATTATATCGCCCAACATTTGCCTGGTTCAGACGCCGGTCAGAAGCGCGCCATCGATATGATTTGTTTTTTGCCTGAAGAAAAGCGTGATGTGGCTCAGCCGTATATTTCGAAAATTCTCTCCACGATTGAAAAAGGGGATGGCGCTGAACCCGGAGTTAAAGCGATCGGCTGTCTAGGAAGAGACGGCTACGATGCTGTTCGAGCGGAGCTGAAAACCCCTCAGGTTCTGAAGCGCCCGGTGGCGGCCCGGGTTTTCTCGCAGATGAATCTTCGGTCTGAGCCGGATGCGGTCGCCGTTGCTGATGACTGCGTTCACGATGAAGATGTCCAGGTTCGAAAGTATTGCAGTCAGACTCTTGGACAATTGGGTGCACCAGCACTGCCAAAGATTCTTGATCTTCTTGAATCCAATACAGCTCGCCTTCGTGAGGCCGGACAAGATGCTTTGAATGTCTTCAATGACCCAAAAGCTAAATCAGACCTCAAGCGGGTTTTGGTATCCAATTCTGGCTGGATGGCCAATAACCGCAAGTTGCAGCTGGCTCAAAAAGTCGGTTTAGCCTTGGCTAAAATCGAAGAGCAAGAGTCAGCCGTTCGCTAACAGCCATCCGGTTTTAGGATCATCTCTAATCTTTTCTAATTTATGAGTCAAAGCCCGACTAAGGTTGGTCTTTTCGGCTTTCGCCCTCGCTGACCGCGACCAGAAATTTGCAATTTTCTAGGCCGCCTTTCGCCGACCCTTTATAATCTAAAAATCAAGAAGAGTTCTGGAAGCAACGGTTTGCTGTTCTTTGATGAGGCAGAAAAAGCAAAGCAACGGCGCTACGAGGACTGGAGAATTCCAAAACCTTTACTTAAAGGGGCCAGGCAATGAAGTTAAGGGCATTCCTAGTGTTGAGCCTACCGGTGTTTGTATCATGCGCACATATGGAAGGTGAACATTCTTCGACGCGTAGACCGGCACAGGATGCCGCAAGTGTGACAGGGTACCCAACTTTGCCTGCGCTGAAAAATGGCCAGCCTTATAAAGCTGATGATGAAACACTTAAAGTGGGCGATCTGGATATCTGGAAACTTCAGAAAATGGCCGAAGCGAAGCAGTACGATCAACTCAATTACTTGTTTAATCACGGCGTAACCATGGACGGTGTACCCCGAGGTTATGCCGCTGGCACGGGAGCCAGAGTTCTCAATTACACGACTAGTTTAGATATTCTCGCCAGTAAAGATTGGCGCGGTAAGATCTTTTGCAATTCAACGACACCCAGCCAAACCCACGGTCTGAATCGCATCAACAGTGCCATTATTCCCGAAGGCAGATTAACAAAAATCTACGCGGTAGGCGCCTTCATTTCGACGCAAGTTGCGACGCATGAATTGGTGAGCGGCAATCAATCGAGTTTAGTCCTTCTCAATTATGCCCATCCTCAGAGTCGGGCGTTCAGTGTTGATAATCTACTTCAAGATAACCTTGAGAAGATTTTGAAAGTGATACCGGTTTACGATATCATGGTCGCCGTTCCTGGAAAATATGGACCAGTTTATCTCGGTAAGACTTGGCTTGGCAGTTATGACAGTACCAATGTGTTTCATACGGCCCATCCCGATTTCTTAATCGCTTGGTACTTTCTTGATTTCAATAAGGCCGCCCTTGATGAGCAAAAAAATAATCAATGGGAAGGTGGTACTGAGCCGCCTTTGGCTGGTCAGAACGCTGAAATCCGTGCCGCTGGGTTAGTGGAAGAGTGCCAGCTCTAAGGGTTTTCGTCTTATTTTTTTGATCGACTCAAAGGTCCGGTGTCGCTGGATCCCACCGCCGTTGAAGGAGTCCGGGAGCTGCCATATGCAATTGAAAGTAATCGCGTCGAGCATGTTGAAGTGGCGCCGGCTCTCTGCAATGCCATCTTTGCGGCCACTGGCCGAAGGGTGCGGCGCCTACCGATTTAGTTGAGTTGAGCCTGTTTCTTCTTTCACCGGCAAGGAGCTGGCGCAAAAGACCAAGCTAAACCGACCAACTGGAGCAGGGCAAAGACTGGTCCAAAAGTTTGCAAAATGGTCTGCACCGGCCGCGACAGCAATGCTACGATCATATTTTGTGAAAATGAGATACCGAATCCTTCATTTCATGCTCGGCTTTAGTTCGCTGTTTGCGACAGTATCTGCTTTTGCCGTTTGCGATCATAGCCACTCGTACTGCGGCTGGATTGATAGTGGCCATTCATCAGGCAGCTCATCGACATCGGCCAATCCGACCACCAGTAGTCGCATCAGTATCAATCCCTCGGCGGTACCGGTCGAAAAAGGCATGGGCATTGAGGCGATCGATTATAAAAACACTTTTGATTTTGTCGTGGTGAAAGGTTTGGGGCGCGTGGGTGCCGCCGTATCACCGTCAAACAGTGAGCAAACATTTTTTGGGCCACCTGGTCTTGAATTACCTTTGACCTATTTGCAGCGTATGCAAAATCAGCAGAAATATCCCTCTCAAAAAATCACTCTGGCAACGGCCATCAATCTCTACGATAACAAGCGTGGCGGTTTGGAGCATTTTGAAATCAATCTTGGCGTGATGGGAAAATACAATACGCTGACAAGCAAGGCCTTTCCAGGTGGTGGACTCAAGGGAGTTCTTGGCCCTTTTACCTTCGGTTATTCGTCTTACAGTGACGAAACCCAGCTGGATGACAGTCTTTATGGAACAAACCTCAAACCTGTTTATGATTACCGAGTCGAAACTTATTCCATCGGCATGTTTTTCGGAAGTCTCGCACTGGACTATTCGGTTCTGCATCTGATTACGACCGACACCTACGCCGTCTCTTTGCTAACCGCCAGTCTGATTCTTCCACGCGCGATTATCACTGTCGCCAACCGCACTGAGGATTCGACTTTGCCAGGCTATGATTTCACCACCCATACCTTGACGACCCAACAAATTAAGAAAGAGTTGTTTGCCGGGGGCCAATTCTCAGTTACGAACAGCCTAATGGTCGGATTATTCTATAATTATTATTTACTCAGGGAGCTGTCGCTAAGCGCGACCTACTTTTTCTAATCAGTTGCAGCGCAAGTAAAACGGTACCAATCAACAGCGTTAATCCCAGGGAGGACTCGATCAGATTAAAGGTTTGCCCTTCTGAAACCGGCTGATGAGTGGAGAAGTCAATGAGATGTCCGCTGAACCGAAATAAATTCCAGCCCGCATGAAGCGCAATCGCAAAACCGATATGCTTAAAAGTGAAAAACGTCCAATTACAAACGAGAGAAAAAAGAAAAAGATTGAGAAGTACCAGTGGCGCCAGCTGAACTGGCTCCGCACCGGAATAGTAGTAAGCCGCATGGGCCAGACTAAAGAGAAAAGCGGCTATGATGGATGTCAATAGTTTCTCTCTAAGTGCGTAAAACAGGGCGCCGAGTAGCACAGCTCGCAAAACGATTTCATCATTTAGAACTTGAAAGAATTGCAGGCCCAGCTGCCAATTAAATCTGTCCATAACGAACGCAGAATTGACTGATATTTCTTGTATCGACCAAGGAATCAACCTTCGCGCGACTAAATAGACCATAAAAAATAGAGCCGCACTAATTCCAGCATCGCGTCGCGAAATTCTGAGACCAGATTTCTCCAAAAGTTGCCCCGTAAAAACTAACCCACAGGCACTTAAAACCCCCAATGTTCCGATAGGAAAACGCCAGGTCAAGGTGCTGTAATAGGGTGCAAGGTAGGCAAAGACCAAAAGAGTCAATCCAGCCGCGATTCGCAGATATATCATCTTCCTTTTATCGCATGCCTGCATGCGCGCGTCACGGAAAGCATGATGCCCAGACCATGGTCTAGGGTCTTCACAATAAAAATAACTTCATCAGTCAAAAGATTTTCAAATTGTACACGCAGTAGAATCCTGATTAGATTCTAACAAGTCTTTCGCTGGCGTGTGATATTTAGACAGAAGTGAAAAGTGCTTAACTTGCAAATTCGGGGGGAATGCATGGGAAAGTATTTTGTCAGTGCTCTGTTCGTAATTGGTTTTTCATTTTCAGCCATCGCGGCGACAACGCCGGATTGGAATATGACTCCGGGTGTTTTATGTTCACCTCAGGATCCGAACTTCAAAGACATGGAGTATCCAGAGCAGATCGCACGCTGCAATCGCAATGTGACGATTGATGAGAAGTTGCGAGTGGCGGCCGCCTACGGCAATATTCCACAAAGCGATTGGCATAATTATGAGTTTGACCACCTGATCCCGCTATGCGCCGGCGGATCAAATGACGACGGAAATCTTTGGCCGCAGCCGATCGATGAAGCACACAACAAAGATGGCTTAGAAGATGAGATTTGTGCGGGGCTGCGTAACGGTTCCTTAACTCAGGTACAGGCTGTTCAGAAAGTGCATGACTGGTTCGCTCAGAACTAAGCACCCCGTCATAAGTAACTTGACACTTTTTCTTGGTCTTTTGCGACGACTCTTCGTTGGTCGGCCTCTCGTTAGCCGCCTGCTAGCGCTTC
>JAYVXN010000259.1:0-5579 GCA_043785085.1 Bdellovibrionales bacterium
TTGAGACCGATGCACCGTTTCTTGCGCCGATTCCGCATCGCGGGAAGAAAAATGTGCCGGCCTTTGTGGTGCACACGGCGGAATTTGTTGCTGGGTTAAAGGGCATTTCCTTGGAAGCCTTGCGCCAACAAACCACGCTTAATGCCCAAAGGACCTTTCCCAAAGTCCAATGGTAACTGGCCCCTGATTGCACTATTCCTGAGTTGCATTTCTGCCTGTCTTGTATAAATTAACGGACATTATATTGACGAGAAGAAGGGAGCTTTCAGTGGCACGTGTAAAAATTGGCATTAATGGCTTTGGACGCATTGGACGAGTTTTATTTCGCTTAGGTTGGAACAATCCCAACATCGAGTTTGTCGGCATCAACAATCTGGGCGATGCCCATGCCACTGGCCACCTTCTTAAATACGACAGCACCCACGGAATTTTCAATCACGATGTCAAAGCTAAAGAAAACGCACTGATCATCGATGGCCGCGAAATTCCAATTGCACAAATGAAAGATCCTTCACAAATTCCTTGGAAAGACTGGGGTTGCGATTTGGTTCTTGAATGCACCGGAGCTTTCAAGAGCAAAGATGATTTCATGAAGCACATTAAAGGCGGCGCTAAGCGAGTCATGGTTTCGGCGCCGGCAGAGGGTGCTGACCTGACGATTGTGTATGGAATCAATAATAGCAAATATGATCCCGCAAAACACCATGTGGTGAGCAATGCCTCATGCACGACCAACTGTCTCGCACCGCTGGCGAAAGTTCTCAATGATTCATTTGGCATTGAAAAAGGATTGATGACGACCATTCATTCCTTCACCAATGATCAGCGTGTTCTCGATGCACCTCACTCAGATCCACGGCGCGCACGCACCGCTTCGGTGTCGATGATTCCGACAACGACGGGTGCAGCAAAAGCCGTGACCAAGGTTTTGCCTGAGCTTGAGGGCAAAATTGATGGGACCTCGGTTCGCGTTCCGACGCCGAACGTTTCATTGGTTGATTTTACTTTCACGGCAAAAAAAGATCTCACCGTTGACACGGTTAACAGCGCCCTCGAAGAAGCCGCGCGCGGACAGCTCAAAGGAATTTTGGCCGTCGAACACGAAGAACTCGTGAGTGTTGACTTCAATGGCAATAAGTTTAGCTCAATCGTTGATTTGCCGTGCACCATGGTCATTCAGAAAAACATGGCCAAAGTTCTTTCTTGGTACGACAACGAAACTGGATTTTCACAGCGCATGTTGGATCTCGCATCCTATATGGCCGAGAAAGGTCTGTAAGATGGCAAGCGACGGGCTCAAGGGAATTAGGACCATTGAAGAACTGGATCTCAAAGATAAAAAGGTCTTCTTGCGCGTTGATTTCAACGTGCCGATGGAAAACGGTAAAATCACCGATGACAACCGAATTCGGGCTGCGATTCCGACGATTAAGTATGCACTCGAAAAAGGCGCAAAGTTAGTTTTGGCCTCGCATTTCGGGCGTCCGGAAACGAAAGAAGACCGCGCTAAATATTCACTTGAGCCTATTGCCCATCACTTAAGTGATTTACTCGGTCTTGAAGTGATCTTGGTCGATGATCCGAGTAGCGATGCGCCGAAAGGCCTCTTGCCGACACTCAAACCCACGCAAATTGTGATGCTTGAGAATTTGCGTTTTGAAGAAGGTGAGCAAAAAAATTCACGTGAGTTCGCGATTCAACTCGCTTCTTATACGGATGTCTATATTAATGATGCCTTCGGTGCCAGTCACCGAGCCCATGCCAGTATTGAGGCGTTGCCGCATTTGGTTGCACAAAAAGGTATTGGTTTTTTGATTCAAAAAGAAATCAAATGGTTAGATACGATTTTACATGAGCCCAAAAAGCCGTTCATGATGCTTTTGGGTGGCGCCAAGGTCAGCGATAAAATCCCGGTAATCGAAAACATGATTGATCGCGTGGATGTGTTTTTCGTTGGTGGCGCCATGGCTTATACGTTTTTAGCGGCCAGCGGTGTGGCGGTCGGCAAGTCTCGAGTTGAAAAAGAGCGCTTGAATTTTGCGGCCGAGATGATCAAGCGAATTGAAGCGCGCGGTAAAAAAATCTTTTTGCCAATCGATCATGTGATTGTGACGGAGTTAAAGCCGGCAACTCCAGTTCAGACCACTCCCGGAGTGGCAATACCTGAGAATTGGCTCGCGGTCGATATTGGTCCGAAAACGCGCGAGCTTTATCGTAAAGAATTGCAAAAAGCGAAAACTGTTTTCTGGAATGGGCCAATGGGAATTTTTGAAACTCCGGATTATTCTAAGGGAACTTTTGCGATTGCCGAGACCCTCGCCGGTCTCACAGACTGTGTCACCGTCGTCGGTGGTGGCGATTCGGTCGCTGCTGCGGAAGAATCGGGCTTTGCAGATAAGTTTACGCATATTTCAACTGGTGGCGGAGCTAGCCTTGAATATCTTCAAGGTGAAAAACTACCTGGCCTGGAAGTTTTGCGCCGAGGTAAAACTCCCGAGCGTGAGGCGTTGAAGTAAATGTCAAAACGAAGTTTTGTGGTGGCCGCCAATTGGAAGATGTACAAATCGCCGCGCGAAGCCGTCGATTACTTCAAGGCATTTCTACCGAAAGCCTGTGAATTACCGCCCCAGCGTGAAGTGATTTTTTTCGTTCCCGCCATTGATCTTTGGGTTACCGAGCAAGCTCTCCGTGGCTCAAGCATCGGCTGGGGCGCACAAAACACTTCTTATGAAAAAAAGGGCGCCTTCACTGGAGAAAATTCACCGGCAGTTTTAGCGGAAATCGGTGCTCGCTTTTCTTTGGTGGGCCACAGTGAGCGCCGCAGCTTGTTCCATGAATCCGATGAAATTTGCGCCCGCAAAGTTCATGCTCTGCAAGACTTGGGATTGGTTCCTATGCTTTGTGTTGGTGAAACATTGGCTGAACGGGAATCGGGCCGTACGGATGCTGTGATCACCGAACAACTGCGCAAGGGTCTTAAAAATCGCCTCCCGGGAAAAGCATTTTTCGTTGCCTATGAACCAGTTTGGGCAATTGGTACGGGGAAAGTGGCAACGCCACAGATGGCAAATGAGGCTCACACGATTTTAAGGGGCGAACTCGCGGCCATTGGCGGCGAAGGTTTCGCTTCAGAAACGCCGATTTTGTATGGCGGCAGTGTCAAGCCCGAGAATGCGGCAGAAATTGCCAGCCAGTCGGAAGTCGATGGTTTCTTAGTCGGCGGCGCCTCGCTTGAAGTCGCCTCGTTTTTGTCTCTTGTTCAGGTGAAAAAGTAAGGTCTTTTGCGCCAGGTTTTCACTGCGACGTCAGCGCTAGCATACGATCCGGGCCAGGAAATGCTCGCCATTTGCATGAAGTGTTTTTCATTTTATATAAAAACAACGCAGAATTTTGCCTTTCTAAAACTGTATTGGCCTCCTATGATCAGAGCATGGCAAAACAAGTTGTGCGACTGCGACTTAAAATCACTGTTTTACTTTTAATCGTGATCGTCGCATTGCTCGTGATCTTTCATTCTTGGATCAGCCATCAGGTGACACTACAGCATATTGAACAGGTAATTAAAGATTACGGCTATCTGGCGATTTTTATCATTACCCTGGTCGGAAACTTTGGTGTCCCTGTGCCGGAAGAAACGACCACGATTCTCTCGGGCCTCTTTGCGCGTCAGGGATATTTAAGTTATCCACTGGTTCTATTGGTTTGTATTTTCAGTGCGATTTGTGGCGACAATCTTGGCTATTGGGCCGGGCGCCTTGCCGGCCGTGACGTGCTCATCAAAAATGGTGCGATGATCGGTATGAACCATGAAAAGATGCTGCGGTTTGAAGAATTCTTTCAACGCCATGGCAGTAAAACCGTCTTTTTGGCGCGCTTTGTGGCGGGCTTGCGATTTTTCGGCGGCCCCATCAGTGGCACGGCTAAAATGCCCTTTGCGAAATTTTTTATGTTCAACGCCTTAGGCGCGATCGTCTATGCAACGATCATGACCCAGATTGGTTTTCATTTTGGCCTGGAAATTCTCCAGCTGGTTGAGCGCATGAAGTGGTGGGTCGCGCTGGTGGCGGCAATCATCATTGCGGTCTGGTACCTTCGGAGCCGAGGTTCAAGGCGTCTTTGAGCTTTGTGGAGGTGCAACTTGAGTGGATTGAAATGGAAGTCCGAGAAGCTGCCAAAGTGTTAGCTCCTTTTGATAGGCTGGGACTCCGATGGTGATTTGCCGTTGCACTACATTGACGATACGTGTGCGATGCAGCCGATCCCAAAAAGAAAAGACCGTGCCAAAATTTGAATTGGTCTCAGGCTGAAGCATCGAATGATGAATGCCATGGAGCCGCGGCGTGATCAGCACCCGCCACAGCAAGACTTCAAAGCGCTTTGGTAAACGCATATTCGAGTGATGAAACAAAACGCAAACTAACATAATGACTTCAAATAATACTAGTTGAAAAGGTTGAATTCCAAAGATGATGACAACCAATATGCGGAAGACACTAGCGAGAGTTAATTCAGCAAAGTGAAAACGAAAGGCCGTTGAGGCATCCAGGTCGAGATCTGTGTGGTGCACTAGGTGAAAGCGCCAGAGAAAGTTTTGCCGGTGTGAAATTAGGTGCCAAAGGTAGAACGCATAATCGAGTATGAGAATCGAAACTGCGATCTGCAAAAACACTGGAAGTTTAATCCACGCCAATAGTCCGAGCTTTGAATAGTTCAATGAGGCAAAATAGACAATTGGATAAACTGCAACTCGCATTAATATAGCCGAGAGGGCGCCGACTGAGAAATTCAAAACAATGCGCGGTAACCGTGATTGGCGGGGTAGGCGTAAGGGTCGCAGGCTTTCGTAAAAAAAACAGATCGAAAAAACTAAGATGAGTAGAAATATTCGTAGTTTCAATTGCGGATCTCCCACTCAAAGGATAACGACCCCTGCCTTAAGGTGAGAAAGTATTTTTTCATTCAATTGAAAATGACCCTCTGTGAAAAACTCTCGAATTTCCTCATGATTGTGGTTTTGCGTTAAGTCATTAGACATAATGTTAAGGTATTTCAATTACTTAAAGTGGTCGAGCCCGGGTTTTCACGATACTCTAAGAGCAAGCTTAAGAGATTTGGGCGAACCTCCACTTTGAGAGTAGGAGGCCCAATGCAGAAAAAGATGAAGACAGTTCACATTCGGCGCTGCCATGTGTGTGGTGACGTCAGCGAACGTGTCGGAGCTTCGGTCGACCGCTGCGAACACTGTGGTAAACCGATCGCCCCATTCTACTTTTTCGATGATTTTTTAGTGCCGTCTTATTCTGATTATGGCACTCGACCCGACGAAGAAGAAACCGTCGGCGAGAGGTTACCGGTCAGAGGATTTACGGCCATCTGGTGACAGGGCCCCGTTCGGGGGCCCTGGCCTTTTAAACTGGTTCCTAAAATTGTTGTCGAATAGTCTTGGCGTCTGAGAAGCATTGTCCGCAAGCCCGACAGCAATAACCCCAATGTTGCATAAACTTTCGAGTCGGAATGCTCCAGAAGCCCGAAGGTGGCGGCTCGCGCAGGAAAATCTGGACGAGGCGTACGTACACCGT
>JAYVXN010000260.1:0-1622 GCA_043785085.1 Bdellovibrionales bacterium
TCAGAAAAGCGCGCATTCCCATTATTCGGCTAAAAATCCTTGAAGTTCAAGTCTGCGAAATCACGATTTTTTATGCTAAACTGCAATTTGAATAGGGACAGGCGCCGCAGATCCCAGAAAGCCAGTTATCCACGAAATCTCTGTGGATAACTGATTGCGCGATGAAAATCTCGTGGAAATTTAGATCAATTGTTCCGCGCCTAGCTTTAGGTAGTAAGCTGCAAGTCAAACTCCGGAGAAGTTATTCAATGAGCAGCGGCAATGACAACGGCTCTTCAGCAGCGATTCAAGCCACATCATCCGTGGCTTTTTTCAGCAATTCATTGATCAGTGTCTGATACGGCTTGCCAAGTTTCGTGGCCAGTCGTTTGAGGCGGCGAAGTACTTCAGGTGATAGACGAATAGCTATCAGTTGTTTGGCCGTGCCGGTCGTCGGGCGACCCACTCGTCGGGCGCGTTTCAGTTCGGCATCAGTTGATTCTGGAATGTCAGAAAAATCAATGTCCTTATCCCTTGTATGCTTGGCGCTCTTTTCGGCTCGCCGTTCTTGCGCTGATAAGCCGTATTGTTTCTTTGCCATTTTTTATGTCTCCTGACGGTATAGACAACAATAATAATTTTACCGGTGACCGACCGGCCAAGACGTTTACATCGCACCTCAGTAAGAGAATGCTCAAGGTCCTGCCAATCTTGCGCCGTTTCGTCTGCAAAGACGGATGCGGCCTCCTCAAAGGACACGCCATGTTTTTCAAAATTGCGAATGGCTTTTTGCGTATCCCATGAAAACATCTTAATTAATGTATATACGATAATTGAGACCTAAAAGCAACTTCATTTTGCTTGAATTTTTCTGGTTGGTGACAATAAATCCCACTGATCGGCACCACTTAACACCACTGGAAATTCAAAATGTCGGCGGCGGTAACCTCTTGATTATTTTTGTAAAATCCGTCATTACGAGAACTTATACTCAGCGCGAAGAAAGCTAAACAAAATCTGTCTTTTAGCCTCCCGCCCTCTCCGCCAATCAATAAGTCATGGGTTTCTAGTACAGCAGTTAAGTTACGGAAATCTCAAACGAATGGTTTCAATGAGAAACGAGTTCCCGCGCAGAGGTACCATCACAGAACATCACCCACCATCACTGGCGTGATCTTACTTTGATCTTACTGAAGTCTTAGTGGCAAAGAGCAAGTTTCCGAGCAGTGAATCCATTTTAACTTGAATCAAAGAGCGCTTTTTCAAATAGAAGGAGCGTTTTCAATGAACCTAATTTTTCGCAGTCTGATTTGGCTTATCGAGTTCACGATAATGGTGGGTCTCGCGGGCGGATTGGTGGACATGACCCGCATGATGGGCCGTTAAGCCATCAGGGCCCACAAGACCGGCATCGTGAGTTTGCACGAGTTGAATCAAAAGTTAGTCGGCAAATAATCGACCCCAAAAGAATTGCCCCCGAATTAGCTGAACCAAAGTTCGAACTAATCAAAAAAGGGGCAGTTCTTTATGGAAAAACGCACGGCTGCATATTGCAGAGTTTCAACTTTGGACCAATCGACCGGAATGGAATCGCAGGTTCGGGTACTGAAAACTTATTGCGAGCAAAATGGAATCACGGATGT
>JAYVXN010000261.1:0-5566 GCA_043785085.1 Bdellovibrionales bacterium
GGTGGCGGCTCGCGCAGGAAAATCTGGACGAGGCGTACGTACACCGTACGTTGAGTCCAGATTTTCTGAGCAAGTCGTCAGATTCGGGCTTCTGGAGCACGCGTCAGCGGTTCCGACCGAAACTTTATGCAACATTGGGGTAAAGGTCGCGGTTTGCCCTCCTGACTCACCGCCAAAATCACCTTTGCAAAACCAACTCTTGACGTGACCGAGCCCTTGAAAACAGGCAATTTGAGTCTATGAAAAAAATATTTATCTCCTTCATTTTACTCGCTTGCTTGCTTTCTTCTCCGCTTCGACTTTTTGCCCAACCCAGCGAGGGAAAACCAAAAACCCAGGCCCTGAAAGTTGTCGGAGAGCGGCCGCGCCTCGTGCTCATATTAGTGATCGATCAGTTTCGCGCCGATTATCTCACGCGCTTTCAAAAGCGCTTTTTGCCGGCACAAGGAAAAAACAGCATTGGCGGGTTTAATTACCTAATGAAAAATGGTGCCTACTTTCCGTTTGCCCATTATGACGTCCTACAGAGCATGACCGGCCCGGGTCACGCGATGATTCTCACCGGAAGCTACCCTTACAATATGGGCATTCCGCTCAATGAATGGTATTCTGAAAAGTTAAAACGGAGTGTTTATTGCGTCGAAGACGAAAAGTCTCCGCTTGTGGGCATTGCCGGAAATCAGATGGGCATATCACCGCGCAATCTCATTGGTACGACAGTCGGTGATGAATTAAAAAATTCAGGCCTCAAAAGTCGCGTCGTTTCTATCGCACTCAAAGACCGGGCCGCGGTTTTGCTGGGCGGTCATCGTGCCGACTTGGCGCTGTGGTTTGAACCGAAAGCGTTTCAGTGGGTTTCAAGTCAGTTTTATTTAAAAGATGCGCCTTTGCCGGATTGGACGATCGAACTCAATCGCGGCATTCAAAAGAAAAACGGCGAACACTATCACTGGAATCCGAGTGGTGCAGAAACCGGTTTATCCAATGCTTTCGATTCCGGAAAATTTTCTCGAGACTTTGCAATTGGCTCGACTGATTCTCTCTCTGGTCCTTATGGACTTGAGTTAACCAATGACGCCGCGATCGCTTCCGTCAAAACACTGCATCTTGGAAAAGGCAGCGCCCCCGATGTTCTTGCCATCAGCTATTCGTCGCATGATTACATGGGCCATATGCACGGCCCCAACGCACGCGAAATGGAAGAGATGACAGTCTCAGAAGATCTGGCAATCTCGCGCTTGTTAACACAAATCAGTCATGAAGTTCCAGGTGGCCTGAGCAATGTGCTCATTGCCCTGACTGCCGATCATGGCATGGCGCCGATTGTTCCGTATTTGCGCCAAGCTGGGATTGAGGCCGGCCAGCTTGACAAAGCCGATCTTCTCGCCGTCGGTGAAAAAGCTTTGAAGTCTCGCTTCGGCGAACCCCCGCACGGCAAATGGATAGCGGCCACGAAATCTTTTAATTTCTATTTCGATCATGAATCTATACAAGAGAAGAAACTCAATGCCGGCGACTTCGAAGGCGTACTTAAACAAGAATTATTGAAGGTTCCCGGCGTGGCCTTGGCGTTTTCAAAGAGTGATTATTTCATGCGAACCTTGCCGCCCGGCCAGCATGAACGACAGATTTTGAAAACCTACCGGCCTGAGCAAAACGGAGATGTCGTCATTATTCCGAAACCGTTTTATATGGAAGCCGGTGTACCGGCGACCCATATGACAGGCTACAATTACGACCGACTAGTGCCGCTGATTTTGGCTGGTCGAAACATCAAAGCTGGGCGCTTCGCAACGGATGTCGATGTCGTAGATCTGGCTCCGACACTTTCATTTGTCTTAAATATTTTACCGCCAGCCTTAAGTGAGGGCCGGGTTTTAGCTGAGGCCCTGCGCTAGAAGCAAAGACCGCGAGTGCAGGTAGGATTTGACCAATCTTATCCCCACCAGATTTGCCGAGCCGCCTCTGTCTCAAATCTAGAATTTAAAGCTCATCAGCAAAATTTAACCCAGACCCCAATAAACTTGTCCTGACATTTGTTGGACGGTAAAGTTTCATTTAATCTAAAAATCTACCGATAAGCGAATATGTCTGACATTGAGACTACTGATGAATTCAGAACTGCGACGATCCAAGGAGAAGCCAGATTAAAAACCGGTCTATTCATCATCATTTGAAAGGAAGCTTCGGCTTTAGTCTGATCGAAGCGCTGGTTGCGATGGCTGTCGTTTCGATCGTTTTGATATTTGCCTCTTACCCAATCGTCAAATCGATTTCTATCAATGCCAATACCAACACTCTGTTGTGGCTCGACCAAATGCGCTTGAATTTGCGAAACGCAATCAAATCAAACAAAGCTTGGGGCCAAACTCTCAACGAGGCACGAAATATCGATTTACAATGTTTAGTTAACAGCTCTACTTGCACCAGCTTTAGTCAAACCGACGCTTCTGGGAATAATCCTGGTAATATTCCGATTTTAATCGATCAAACTGGCAAAGTGATTTTAGATAACACGACAGGCGGCGTTCTCGATACGACCAAGGGCTTTACTCTTCAAGGTCAACCCTGCACGGGATTTAGTTATACGGATGGCTCAGACACTTGTCCCATTCGCGTGACCGTACAGTGGATGGCCATGTGTACCACTGACTGCATTCAGCCAGAAGTGCGCGTTCAAGGCAACTTTGTCTTTCACGCTAAGACAGTGTCTAATTTGCCTTTGACCGTTACAAAATTTGGCTTTCGAATTTATCGTAGCTCAATCGCGGCGACCGACAGTGCGACTTGTGCCACCCAGGGTGGCACCTGGGTCAATCCTGTGTATGATGGCAATGGCAATATTGTGACTCCAGGGCAATGTCAAATTGGCGGCTTACCTTCGGGTACATGCCCTCCCGGTCAAGCGATCATAGGTTATAATTCTCTCAATCAGCCGACCTGCCAAAGTATCGGGGTCACCTATCAATGTCCAAATGACCCGGTCTACCCGGATAGAATTTTTATTCAAGGGTTCGATGCGAATGGCAACGCCATATGTGTTTTACCGCAATGCCCCTGAGACCTTGAAAGGAGGAAGTCAAATGCGTCGATTTTTTGTCAGCCAGCAAGGTAGTGTGGCGATTACTGCGGTATTCCTTTCATTCTCAGTGCTTGCGATTTGCGCATTGGGGCTAGCTTCTTGGATGAGTCAGACCAATAAAACTCTCAATCAAAGCTTGACCAAATCGGGAGCTAAACTCGTCTCTAATTCAATTCAAGGTTATTTAAATAACGATGATGCTTGGACGCAAACAGTGCAACACAATGCGAGTTTAAGCTGCCTCAAAAGCGGAACGAGCTGTTGCTCCCAAGTCACAACCAGTTCACAAAACCCAATCCATTTAATTTCTGTTTATAGCGCTGACGGCACGCCTTTTACCAACGATGGCAGCGGCGTTTTGCCCGCTGATGCCGGACTCGATTTCTCCGGCCGCCCCTGCCAAGGTTTTTCAAAAACGGCACCCAATGACCATTGCCCGTTTCAACCCCAAGTTTACTGGAATCCAATAAGCACCAATGCCAACTGTTCTGCTGTGCAAATTTCTTTGCAGCTCAATTATGCTGGGAAAGCCATTTTGAATACGGTCTCGGCAAGCACTAGTGAAGTTTCACCGATTTTCATTCGCGGCTCTAGTTCAGGGACCGTTGCTGAGTATTGCAATTCGGTTGGCGGAACATTTCTCGTTGCTTCAAACAACTGTATCATGTCGGGTTTTTCAACCAGTGACATTCCCCCTGGCGGCTGCCCGGCTGGAACCTATCAATCGACCGGACTCAATCCGAAATGTATTTCGACGAATGTTTGTCCTGCAGGCGATGCTAACCATGCCGGGCAATTCATGGTTGGCGTGAATCCAGATGGGTCGCCCATCTGCGCTTCGATTTCTGGGCCATCGAGCAGTAGCGTCTTAGTGCCAACGACTTGTCCACGAGATGCAGCAGCGAATCCCACAGCGGCCATTTCCGGAATATCCCTTGGCTCAGGTATCCCTGGCGATTGCGAACCTTTTCCAATTCCCGCCAATCCTGGCTGCCCTGCGGGCTGGCACAACGAACTGGGCTATTGTTATTCCAATATTCGCTCCTGCACGAGTGCGCAGTTGGCGACGGCAACGACCGGCGGCTGTTCAGCGTATTCTGCCAATTGGGACGGTACCGGATATAATTGCAGTTGTGCCGGGTGCGCCTCTGGTGAAGCCTTAATCGGTGGATCGTGCTGTAGTCCAGTGGCCTGGAGTGCTTCAGGCTTTCCGACGGGCTCGGCCTGGAGTTGCAGTGGCAATTTGGTCAACCCTGTCTGCAATGGGAGTTGCGGCTTCAATGGTTCGAGCTGTGTTCCGGCCGGTTGTCCAGGAGGATATCATAATAGCGATCCGGATCCTTGTCAGTGCACGATAGACGGCGTCGATTGGAGCACCAGCGGTGGTAGCGGCATAGGCGGTGGGTAACTAATGGAAAAACAAAAAGGATTTACTCTAGTTGAGTCATTGGTGGCGGTCGCCTTAGTCGGTCTTTTGCTCATGTTCCTCATGACCGTGACCCAGCAATATTACACAATTAAAAAAGCCAACGATTTGTCACGAACGGCAGCAAACTTACGCGATTTAATGGTCGACTCCATTAATTCGGTCCGTGGCTGGAGCCAAACGGTTCATAATCCGAGCAATAATAAACTGCGTTGTCTGAAAGACGCTACGGACTGCTACAATCAGAGTGGCCCGTTTGCGGTCATCAATGGCACTGGGAACATCATCTTTGATCCCGTCTCGAGCCCGAATAACGGTTTTGATGCGATCGGCCGGCTCTGCACCGGATTTAACTCAGCAGCGGCTTCAGGAAGTGACGCCTGCCCCTTACGCTTTAATATTTCTTGGCAAGCGGTCTGTACAACCAGTCCGTGCCTCAATCCACAAATTTTGATTAAAGGCGATCTTGATTACAATCCCTTAAATCGAAACTTACCATTTAATCCCGCTAAATATAGTTTCTCTTTCGTCAGAAATCTTGAGGGCAATAGTTTGCTTGCGGCGTGCGCAGCGCTGAAAGGCATTTTCAGTGATGTCACCAAGACCTGCACCTTGCCGATGGTCGGTAACTGTCCACTTGGCCAGTTTGTCGTCGGACTCGACAAAAGCAAGGGATCACTGAATCAAAAAATCTGCCGGCCATACCTGCAAGGCAGCTGTCCTGCTGGTCAACTCATGACCCAAATCAATGGTGACGGAACATTTATTTGCAGCAACACCTGTACAACCACAGCCCCTCCCCCGACACCCGTGGGTGCACCTCCGGCAGTGCCACCGAACTTTACAGCATCGGGCGTAACGACCTCTGGTATTGGTGGTGCGGCCGCCAGTAGTGACGGCGGTGCCAGCGGTGACGGCGGTTGCGGCGGCGCTGACGGCTGCATGTGAGCACGACTTGAGCCTAGTACTCTGACAGGAAAGTTTGTAGCTGTTGTGCTCGGTCTTTTGACTCAGCCCTTCGTTGGTCGTCGTCCAGTTAGCGCCGTTGGCTAGCCGTT
>JAYVXN010000262.1:0-5556 GCA_043785085.1 Bdellovibrionales bacterium
GGTAAAAGTGTCGAAGCCGGAAAAGCCCAACGTCTTGGTTTAATCGATCAGGTCGTGCACCCGAGTCTGCTCGAAGAGCAGGCCTTGAAAATGGCCGAAGAAGCGATCAAAAAAGGCAAGCGTAAGAAACGCTTTAAGGCCGTTAAGCCCATGGATAAAGTTCTGGAATCCATTCTCGGTCGGCCCATTGTGTTCTCACAAGCCAAGAAAACTGTTCTCGCGCAAACCAATGGACATTATCCAGCCCCCCTGAAAGCTCTTGAAGTCATTAAAAAAACCTATGGTATGAGCAATCGTGACGTCGCTTTACGCATTGAAACGGATGGTTTTTGCGAAGTCGCGACCACTGACGTGAGTCGCAACCTAATTAATGTATTCTTTCTCATGGAAAGTGTGAAGAAAAAAACCGGTGTCAGCAGTGACGTCAAAGCAAAACCGGTCAAGCGTGTCGGCGTTTTAGGCGCTGGCACCATGGGCGGCGGCATCGCCTACGTTGCGGCCGATAAGGGCATTGAAGTGCGCATGAAGGATATCAACACGACAGCTCTCGCCCACGGTTATGTCGCCGCTCGTGATATCTGGGAAAAATTGCGTCAGAAAAAGAAAATTTCTCAGTACGATATGACCCGCAAAATGAACTTAGTCAGCGGCGGCCTTGATTATGCCGGTTTCGGTCAGCTTGATGTCGTCATTGAAGCCATTGTCGAAGACATGAATATCAAGAAAAAAGTCATCGCTGAAACCGCCACGCACTGTAAACCAGATTGCATTATTGCCACGAACACTTCAAGCCTGAGTGTGAATGAAATGGCCAAGGGGCATCCGCATCCCGAGAACTTTATCGGCATGCATTTCTTCAATCCCGTGCACAAAATGCCTTTGGTTGAAGTGATTCGTGGTGAGCAAACCAGTGATGAGTCGGTTGCGACGATTTTTGAACTGTCGAAAAAAATGGGCAAAGTGCCAGTCGTTGTCAAAGACGGTCCGGGATTTTTAGTGAATCGCCTTCTGGTTCCGTACCTAACTGAAGCGGTGTTTTTGCTCGAAGACGGAATGTCGATTGAAAAGGTCGATCAGCTTTATTACAAAGAATTCGGTCTGCCCATGGGGCCATTTACTTTGATGGACGAAATCGGAATTGATGTTTGTATTAAGGTCTCAAAAATCTTTCGTGAATCTCTCGGAACGCGCATGGAAATTTCAAAACTCATGTACAAACTCGCTGAAGGTAAGCGATTGGGGAAGAAAAACAAACTCGGTTTTTATCACTATGATGAGCGCGGTAAACGTCAAGGGGTTGACGAGAGTATTTACACGGAACTCGGCATTCCCGCTCCCACCAACAAACTCAGTGATAAAGAAGTCGTCCAGCGCGGTGTATTTACAATGATCAACGAGGCGTCATTGGCGTTGATTGAAGAGCACATCGTCGATACTCCTGAGGAAGTGGATTTAGCCATGATCATGGGTACGGGCTTTCCGCCGTTTCGCGGGGGACTCCTACGCTATGCGGATACTGTTGGCTCAAAGAATATCGCCGATGAGCTTGAAGTGTACGCGACTCAGTATGGAATTCGCTTTAAGCCGAGCACACCGCTACGGAATATGGCAAAGACGGGCCGCACGTTTTACTAGGGGCTCGTCCTGACTGGATGATCAGGGCTTATTAGATGACTAAACTTTAGACACCCGAAAACCGAGAACGGCACCGTCATTTTTCTACTTCCTCAGCCGCAAATACCTTTGAGTAGACCCTCCTTTTTCTCGGCACCAGCTTTGCGTTACTGATAATTGCATACAGGAGTCAGTATATGACAAAGCGTCTTGCCTCACTCATTTTAGTCGCCTTGGCTTTAGCCGGTTGCCAAAAGCCAGATGAGACCAATAACTCAGGGGTCAACAGCCCACGCTTTGCGCGTGCTTTTGGCGGTACAAATGCGGTCAATGGCATTGGTGGTGCGGCCATCGGTTCAGGTTCTGGCTCAGATTTAACCTTGGCCGGATACGTGACGAGTGCGAGTGGTTATTCAGATGATAATTTTCAGCAATCAGTCAAAGGCTTAATGAATGCATCTATTCCAGAAAACTATGTGGGCTATGTGAGCCATACTGCCAATGATGGTCGCACCGGTCTGTTCTTTGGTGGCCGTGTTTCAATGAATGGCGGCGGAGTCGGTTCTGGAAATGGCAGTATTGCGTCCAATAGCCGACTTCTCGTTGAGATTTTTGACCAATATACCGGGCAAAAAGATGATGCCGGAAATATCATTCCACCCATGAAAATTTATTTGACCCAAGCCTCTGGAACGATCAATGGCAATTACGCCAACATTCATTTTTACGATAACTATGGTTCAATCGATCTCGAAGGAACATTTGATTCACAGTTTTTCACCGGTCTTTTTAAGTATGACAATCAGGTGAAATATGATGGTTCAGGTCTCGGTGGTTCGGATAGCACGGGCTTGGCCTTCAAAATTCCGACTTGCTCATTCTTTCAGTGTAATTAAACACGCTTTGCACACGTAAATTTGTGTTGCTTTGCCGCCTCACTCCCGGTCTAATCGGGCAGAAATTTATGGGATTCAACTTCAATTTCCAATCACAAATACTGGACTGCGTCGTAGGTGGCGTTTCAACCCTCGATATTCCGCAGCTCAATGTCCATAATATGGAGCAGGCCAAGCAGTTTTTGCTCGCCTACGGCTATGATTTGGATGATGACTTGCATCGCGAACAGCTGTGGTCGACCCATCGTCGCGCAGTGGCATTAATTAAAGAACAGCTCCTGAATGAGGGTGAAAGCATTCCGGAGGAGCTTTATGAGCCACAAAAGCTCACCAATATCGGGCAATTATTGATCTATGCCAGTTCTCGTAAAAAAAGTGATTTACCGCTGCAGCGCTGGGCCTGCGCCATTTTGCGAGTCATGCATGTTTATGAGCACCTTCGTCATGATTTATTCAGCGCCTTTTCCGATGAGATTCAATTGCAGATTTTAAAACCTTTGCAAGATGCCATCATCACTGATCCGGCAACGGGTAGTATCACACTTGGTCAGGCTTCTGAGTTCAATGGCATTAAGCTTTATAAGGTCGATATAAAACCATTTAAAACGACCGGAAGCTCAGTGATCAAGCTCTTAGCTCGACCGGAAAAAGTGGCGCTCACTTTGCTCGATAAATTGGGTGTGCGCTTCGTCACGCGAAGTGTGTTTGATAGCTTTCGCGTGATTCGCTTTTTATTTGAGCAAAACATTGTCAGCTTTCCGCATATTATTCCCGATCAGAGCAACAATACCTTGTTCCCACTCAATATTTTTCTAGAGGTCATGGAAGAAAGCAAAACCGCGCAAAGCGAAGGTCAGTTTATCGAGCAAGAGAAAATCCAAGTCTTACTCGATAAAAAGTTTACTTTGATGAAAGATCAGGCGGAGTACTTGGAGAAGTTCAATGAGTTTTCCGGACATGCCTACAAAATGATTAAGTTCATCAACCGCAAACTGATCACGGTCGCGGTTGGTCCGAGCGAAACGCAGAGGCATTTTCGCTTCTTTTATCCGTATGAAATTCAAATCATGGATTATCACACCTATGTGACCAATTTAAGCGGTCCCATGGCACATGATGAATACAAGAATCGCCAAAGGCAGGCGGCGCGGGCCCGGGTTTTAGGAGTCGGCCGTGCTGAATGATCAGTGCTGAATGGTCAGTGCTGAATGGTCAGTGCCGATTGACCTCCTGCTGCGATTCGATAAACGTTCGAGAGAGATGACTATGATAGATTCAGTAAGCACTTCTGAAATGCAACCACCCTCACGTGTGAGGGCGGCTCTGATATATGTGCGGTCCGTTCTGGGAACGGGATTTTTGCTGTTATACACATTATTTGTTGCGGTCTCGGTTTTGTTCGCCGGCTGGTTGGAAATTATGCCCCTAGTGAACTTTGTGATGCACATTTGGGGCACGGGCATTTTATGGGTTTTTAATGTCAAAGTCGAAGAGCTAGGCCGAGAAAATGTTCCAGAAAATGGCGGTTGCGTTCTACTGGTCAATCATCAAAGTGATTTTGATATTTTTGTCCTACATGCTCTGTTTAAAAATAAATTTCGCTGGGGCGCAAAAATTGAGCTGTTTAAAATTCCAATCTTTGGCCAGGCAATGCGTAAAGCGGGCGTTTTGCCGATTGCGCGCAATAATCGTGCTGAAGTCTTTCGGGTTTATAAAGCGGCGGAGAAGCGCTTTGCGGAAGGTTTTGTCTACGCCTTAGCACCCGAGGGCACGCGCCAACCTGAGCCGGTGATTGGTGCGTTTAAGCGCGGTCCATTTATATTTGCCATCAATGCCAAGGCGCCGATTGTCCCGGTCGTCATCAAGGGTGCCTATGAGGTTTTGTCGAAGAAAAATCGCATCGCTAATTTGGGCCGTTGGAAGCGCACGATCCACGTTGAATTTCTGCCGGCCGTTTCGACTGAGAATTTAACTGTGGAAAATGCCGATGAAATCATGAACCGCACACGCGCAGCAATGGTCGCGGCCTATGCGCGCTTGCCACAAGAGTCGCCTCAAGATTTGGGGGGCTGAATGCTCATTGAGCGACCATTGATACTCAAATCAGAAGAGATTTTAAAGTCGGTGCGAATTCTCGCAGAGGTGCGAAATGTTTTCTCGGCTTTTATGGAGTTGCAGGGCCATGCGTCTTGGGAAAATCAAGCCCCGGGCGCGATTGAATTCGAATTTTTGCCGGCCTGCCGAGGGAGATTTCTAGAAATTTTGCCAGAGCGTAAAATCAAACTCGCGCTACAGCATACTCATGAAGTCCGAATTGGTGAGCCGCGGATCAGTGTGGCGACGATAGAGTTTATTGCCAATCCGGTCGAGGCGGCCACAATGCTGCGAATTCATCATGAGCCATTGTCTGAATCCGAAGCACTTCTGATTGGGCGACATTGGGATCACGTCATCACGCAACTCAAGATCCACTCTGAGCAAGCCTCCTCAATGCCATTAAAACGGCAGTCAAAGTCAAATTAAGGGCGACGGATTTCATACGCAGACCTAAAAAAGGTCCAAGCTCCAATTTTCGTACCTTAAGTTTCTAAGCCGAGCATATCACTTGCAACTTGAAAAACCTCACCAACCGAAATCGATTGATAGGCGGCAAATTCTTGTGCAAAAATATCGGCACTCAGGGACGGATTGATTTTGCCGCGAATCACTTTATCTGCCTTGCCAAGCGGCCCCCAGATTTCCGGTCGGGAGCGTCCCATGAGAGTGAGTGTCGGAGTGCAGGTCGTCGCCGCTAAAAATTGCACCGAACTCGTATTCGTGATCAGAAGTTTTGCTGCCGCCACGATATCTATGAGATCGCCAATTTGCGGCGGTTGAATGATTTGAAAGCGGGTGCCTGCGACCTGCTGCAGCCACTTGCTCTCATTGGGAGAGCCGATCATAAAAACTTCAAGTGATGGGCAAGCCTCAGCTAAACGACCAGTCAATTCTTTAAAGTTTTCAGCCGGCCAGGCTTTTTCAATGCGACTACTGGTCGGATTGATAA